>NZ_JALAAI010000047.1:0-26149 GCF_052785085.1 Candidatus Electrothrix sp. | reverse complement strand
AAAACCAATTGAGTTCGTTTGTTAACATAAGTGCATCCTCCAATGTTATGATTAAAAAGCATTTTCATGGAGTATAACACGGTTAGCTATGAAAAACAGCCCGTTGAAGGTCAGGTGAAATTATCAGAGAAATATTGAATATATCTATTCTCTTTAACCTGCTGAACAACTTTTTCATCACCAAGAATTCGTAAGCGGGATACAATAACAAGGCCGATCAATACTCGTAATGATTTACCCAAGCGACCATCTTTGTTACTGTAAAATTTGCTTAACCGGCGTATAATTTTTTGCCAGGGAATAATTTTACGCAGTATTACGAATTCATTTGTAGAAGCATTAATATTCTGCTTTACCCACTCCTCTGAAAAGGCTTCACTAAAAGTCCGCTCTATCATTTTGGCTCCTTTTGGGCTTTAATATATCGAAATTTGACGTGTAAAAAAATGTATATTAAACCAAGGAGAGCCTTCTTTCGAGCCCATATATGAGAAAATCAGTGGATACTACGTATAACGATCTTTTCGTGATACTCGATACGATTTTGCCGTGATAAGTATCACGATGCGAAACGGGCGGGAATCCTTACTCTGAGAAAAACAAGACCTGTGTAACTTCGGAAGGATAACAAGGGAAAACAGAAGAGAATTGCCGAAATCAGTCAGCCGCCGCCAGTGCCGCTCCAAAGGCCCCGGTAATATCCGGGAATTGAGGCACCTGCACCTGGGTATCACCCAGCCGTTCCTGGAGCATCTGCACCATACAGGGATTATTAGCTACCCCACCAGAAAAAGCCACCGTCTCACCATAGCCAATACGGGAGAGCATGGCGATCAGGCGGGTGACCACAGAACTATGCACGGCCCGAGCAATCTGCTCACGGGGAACCCCCCGGTTCTTCAGAGAAATCACCTCGGATTCAGCAAAGACCGTACACATGGAGTTGATCTGCACCTCCTGCTCCGTAGCAAGGGCAGCTTGCCCGAACTCCTTCAGCGAATAGGCCAGAGACGCGGCCATGATCTCTAAAAACCGCCCGGTTCCGGCAGCGCATTTATCATTCATCTGAAAATGAGCCACCTTCCCCTGCGCATTCAGGCTGATGACCTTGGAGTCCTGCCCGCCCACATCAACGATGGTGGTGCAGTCGGGCAGGTGATGGCGAACACCCAGAGCATGGGTCTTGATCTCGGTGATGACCTGGTCAGCAAAATGTTCCGCTGCAAGATGACGCCCATAACCGGTTGCCACCACCTTAGCTGGCCGAAAACCGGCAATCATTTTTTCTGCCTGCCGATGGGGCTCAAAGCCGGACTCGATGATCCGGTGCTCCAACAAACGTTCCCCATCCCAGACCGCCATCTTCACGGTACGGGAACCGAGATCAACACCGATGTACATACATGCTCTCCTTGGGAATTCCCACGTAGGGTCACGGCATGCCGTGACCCTACCTCAGTCACCCAACTGTTCCAAAAAGGCCTCAATCCGGGTCTGAAGCTGCCCCATATCCTCTGGTGAATAATCAGTTTCCAGAGATAAATACGGGACTCCTTCCTTTTCGCAGGCCTCGCGGATCCGAATCTCCTCAATATTATAGGTATGGCAGAACTGCAAGGAATAATGGATAAGGCCTTGTGCCCCGGAATCACGAAATTCTTTTACCACCTGATCAATCCGCTCGTTATTCGGGGTGAAACAGGAGCAATCAATCTCCTTATAACGATCTGTCAGCGCGGCCAGCATGTTATCCATGCCGGTGGCTGACTCGTCAATCAGATCCTGAACTTAACGCCCTTCGGGCGGACTTTTTACTCCGGTGTAATGCAGAGTTTCTTGATTGCACCCCGGACACCCGAGAAGCGGCATATAACCTTCTTGACTTCTTCCCTAAAACTCCGCGAAACCTAAGTCGAAATCAATGATGGCTTCGTTCACCCAAACTTCACAATTACAGTGAGAACAACGATAGTTGTACTCCTCTGGTGGCGGGCCGAACGGCTTGTCCTCCTGCATGTTCATCATCACACCATTTATCATACGTACCAGATCTCATCCTTTCCTCTTCATCGTAAAGGACACCATAATCCGGGTGCCATAACTTCCAGAGAATCATTTCGCGACCACAATTCCGACAGATAAACGGATCCTTACCGCTCATCTCCTGGTAGCGCTCTCGATATGTTTTCTCTCTTATTATCTCATAAACACCCTTGATCACACGCCCGACCTTTTGCAAGCCTTCTTTGATCGCGTCAGACCATTTGGTAAAGGTTTTCGTTGCTTGCAGGCCGTAATAACGAACACGCTGGAAATTTTTGGGCATGATATGTTGAACCATGCGACCAATAAACCTATAAACATCAACCGTAACCACTTCCTTCTTCTTGGTTTGATGATCCTTATACCAATAGGTCACATACTTGCCGGTGTATCTTATGATTCGACGAACAGCTATTGGTGGAGAAGCAACATATTTTGCCAGATATCTTGCCAAACCACGACATTTTTCAGGAACATCTCCCTTGGTGACAAAGGCAACAAAACCTTTGGGGTACTTTTCGTACAAAGCATTGATCAAGGCTTTCATCTCTACGCTCCGGTCAAATTCCCTGAGCATTTTAAGGAGATAATATTGCCATTTTTTATGAATGATTTTATAACGAAAATATCCCAGCTCACGCCATGATTCCGTTTTTTCATCAATACCACCGCTCGTCATAATGATATGAAGATGTGGGTTGTATTTACCGGAACGGCCATGGGTCTGAACGACAATTATTGCCCCGATTTTAACCTTGTGTCTAAGGACATAACTTAAAACATCCTCCAGGCAGCTATAACCGCAACGCATAAAAGCAGACAACAATTTCCCTTTAAACCTGTTTTTATAAAAGAAGGGTCGTAATTGCTCAGGAATCGTTAAAACTATATGACGATAGCGCAAACCTGGTCGGAGCATTTGACTGACTTGAGCGACAAAGTCATCTGTATATTTCTGAGCACAGGACAGACAAAAGGAACCTTTGCAGGTAAAAGCAATTCGACGCAAATCAGAACCACAATGCGGACACATATACTCACTGTATCCTCCTTCTTCCCTGCCGCAACCCAGCATTTTCTCAACATTTTTGTTGTAATTCTCAGTGTCATAACAAGAAAAGCTTTCTTTAAATCCTTCCCAATGATCCTGGAAAATACGTCGAAAAATGTTCTGATCAATCTTGCGCATTTCTCCTTCCTCTTGCCGACTCTTCAACTCTTTTCTATATTTTACACGATCATTATGGATTTATTGAATAAAAAATGGGAATTCCTATCCTTTCAAGATAGCCGGTGATGTTGGGGTTCGCAACGCTCACCCCAACCTACATAAAAACATATTTTCCATGCTCTGCTTTCCAATCAGGACAGTCCGAGGAGCTTTCGCAGGTCAGAAGAGGAACTCACCGCATCTGCCAAATTTTTGACAGCTCTGTTTGGATCACAAACAACAGTCGGTGTTTTATTGAATTTGGCCAGATACTTTTCGATTCGGTTCAATTCCTCATTGATAATCTCTGCTTGATTATAGATTATCGTTTTCTTGTCTTTCAGCATCATTCTTTCCCCAGCTCACAAATATATTAGAAATATCAGTATGTACCAAAAAAGAAGAAACCTATCTCTAAGAGATTACACGAAGATATCAATCTGATATATAGAAACAGGTAGCCCGGCTGTCTTCATGAAAGACGAAGACCCGCAGCTTTCCGACACCGCCTCGCAACGGCTGTGGCATTTTTCTGATTTTCTACAAACTGAAGTTAAATAATTTAAATAACGTAAACTCTCTCCGAATTCTCATCACATTGAAAGCGACCATTGTCACAGTTTTGAACTGTGCGCAACACGTTAATAGATCATGCAGGATATGTCAACTTGTTTTGTAAAAACAATTGTTTGATAATAATATCCAATACTGTTTTTTACAGCTCCTGTTTGCGCTGGGACTGACGGTTAAAGAGGAAGCGAGTTTATGAATCCCCTCCAGGACTAATCCCCTTGCTATTTCCCAAGCAATACGATAACATCACAAATCCAACAGAATCGATACCAGCAAAGAGAGGACTTCAGCAGGATAGCCGTTCATGAAGACTGCTCTCCAAAACCATTCCCTCTTTTGCTGAAAAAGAACCACCTCTGTAATGTATACGTTTTTCTCCGCATACCTATTCATGAATGAACAAAAACCTCAACAGTCGCTCAAAGGCTGCAAACCGGAAATTGATTATCCCTGTGTCTGGCAATATAAAATTATTGGTCAAGAACGGCAGGCTATACAGACGGCCCTGTCCCAGGAACTGGGCGATGCGCCCTACTCCCTCTCTGCATCACGCAGGTCGAAAACAGGAAAATACATCAGTCTTAACCTGGAATTGACCGTGCAGGATGAAGAAGAGCGACTCCATTTGTACAAGGTTCTTAAAACCAACCCTGCTATTACAATGGTTTTATGAACACAGCTCCTCAAAAGGCGGTCAAAGAGGCTGCGCCGGCTCTTGACACAAAAATCATCCCGGTCATGCGGGAGGCCATCACCACGGTGCAGATGATTCTTTTTCAGCGTCTGAAAGAAAGCATCTCTCAACGATATACCGACTGTCTGGAAGAAGAAACCATTCTGCTGGCCGGAGCGGTTGTCAATAATCTCTATGGTACGGAGGCGGTTGATCCGCAGGTCAACCAGTTTGCCCGCCATCATCGTGAGCTTATTGAAGAAGAGTTACGGTGTCTCAGTAGTCAGGTAGCAGAACTCATCCCGTATATCACAGACAGCCTGCGCATGCAGACCCTCTGTGATAATCAGGAAGGAGTGCATTCTATCCCCTGCCTCCTTCTTGCCAGGGAATTGGGCGTATTAGACGAAGAACGGGACCTCCCTTTGCCTTCCACTTTTATGCTCTCTGTCCGCGAACTCGGGAAGCAAGCAGGCCTTGTCAAGGCCATACAGAACAGCTCAACCCACACAGCCCAATCAGAGATTAAGGACTAAACCTATGGAAGTCATCCTTGCCCGCCCCCGTGGTTTCTGCGCTGGCGTCAACCGAGCTATTAACGTGGTCAATAGGGCCTTACAGGTCTATAAGCCACCGGTCTACGTGCTCCATGAGATCGTCCACAATACCCATGTCATCAAAGAACTGGAACAAAAAGGTGCTGTGTTTGTCGAGGAGCTTGAAGATATCCCAAAAGGATCAATTACAATTTTCAGTGCCCACGGAGTGTCCCAGGGCACGAAGAAACAGGCAGAGCAGCTTGGCCTCAAAACCATTAACGCAACCTGTCCCTTGGTTACCAAGGTTCATCGTCGGGTCAGCCGCTTAAATAAAATAGGTTATGATGTGCTGGTTATTGGTCACAAGGGGCATCCAGAGGTTGAAGGTACCTGCGGCCATGCCTCTGGCTCCGTGCATGTGGTGTCCTCACCAGAAGAAATTCAAGAACTTCAGGTCAATGATCCAAGTCGGGTAGGCTATGTGACCCAGACCACGCTGAGCATTGATGATACAGCCAAACTCTTGACAGCGCTCCGTGAACAATTCCCGGATATTAATGAGCCTTCCCGAATAGATATCTGCTTTGCCACCAGCAATCGCCAAACTGCTGTCCAACATCTTAGCGAACAAGTGGATCTCATTCTTGTGGTTGGCTCAAAAAACAGTTCAAATTCGAACCGCCTGCGAGAGGTTGCGGAAAAAAACAAGACCACGGCTTTTCTTATTGATCATGCAGAAGAAATAGATCAGGCATGGCTGGAAAATATCCAGCGTATCGGCATAACTGCTGGGGCTTCGGCTCCAGAATACCTTGTGACCGAGTTGGTCACATGGCTGCGTGATAGATATGAGGTGTCGGCAGTAGAAGAAATGGACGGGGTGGATGAAACAATCTGTTTTCAACTGCCTAATATATAACTTCCATCCCTCCCTTCTTGGAAGGGACAAGAAACATTGGAGTATCTGAAAAAATAAGGGCCATCACAAGGATCGCCCCTACAGTCTGTTGCAATATTTTCAGGATAAAGGGTATGTTAAAAGGAGTATCCCATTGTGATGTATCCTGAAGACTGAACACTTTCAACCTCCTGATCAATCTGCCCCAAAGGAACTCCAGCAAGTACCTGGTACTGATCTCCGTCAACAGAAATATCGGTATATTGCACTCCTGCTTTTACGAACCACCAGGGAGATATCTGAAATTTACCACTCAACTCAATCATATAGGCGGTTCCTTCCATATCTCCGGTTGACACCTTATTATAATACAGGTGATGCAACTCATCCTCAGAAGAGGCAAGCGGGGCCACAGAAAATTTTCCTGCAAGATCAAGCTGCGGTGTGAGCTGAATATCAGCACCCAGCAGAAAATAAATCATTGAAAAGGTATTATCATAGGTGCTGCCAATGAAACCGTCCCCCACATAATCATACCCTGTAATACCAGAGGGAGAGTACTGCACGATCAGATTTTCCTCATACTCAAACTCCTGGTGCAGATAACCGATACCGGTATATAAACGGCATGGCCCTTGCCGAAGGTAGGTCCACTCAAAATCCACATCCAGAATTAAGGTCTCAAATTCTGAAATACTACTTTCTGAATAGATATCTGGACTGCCACCTGGTGCAAACCAATCCCGGTCAATCATTACCTCATCAGGATCATCAACCGCCGTTTTCAGAGTGCCGTTGATGCGCCACATGGGATTCACGGTGACAGAACCATCAAACCGGGCCAGCAGAATATCCATTGGCCATTCAAGTTCACTAATAGGAAAATAGGTACTTTCACTCTGCCCATTAGCATGATTGATCTCACCGCCAATGGAAGAGGTCAAATCACCGCTCATATTTTCCAGCCCCAATGAAAAATCAATCATACTCGACGAGTACGTATCAAAGGAAGCAGCATTAGCTTGGCCCTGATTGCACAGCATACTGGAGATCAAGCCAGCTGCCAGACCAACTCCTAACCCTCGTATTGTCCTTCCCTTCAGTTCTTGTCCTGATTGTTTCATTGCCTTCTCCTTTCTTTTCTTTTTTACTCCCTGCAAACACCACAACGACGACAGGAGTTCGTATCACAGGGCCTGGTACCCTGACCGATCAAAGAATGCTCTAACTCTTTGACAAGATATCCGGCTTGAATACCGTGATCAACCACCTGCCAACAAAAGAGTTCATCTTCCTCCCTTGGTCGGACCGCATACTGCCAGGAGGAAAGTTTATGCCTCTTCATCGCCTGTTTCAAAGAATATTTTCCCATGCCAATATCCAACAAGGCTGGTGCAATACGGCGATCTGCCCGTGAAAAAACAGCCTGAGTAAGCACCTTATCCGGTCGATCAACCTTGAGGTGCAGATTATCCATTCGGGCAAAAGATTTTTTCAAATATTTAATCTTCTTTTTCAGATGAAGTACTGCTGCTGTACAGTCCCTGTCCTGCATAGCTCGGTTCTTTTCCAGGCCACCAAAGGACAGATATTGAAACGGGGTCCAGGGCTTGGGCACAAAAGAGTTTACCGAAAGGATAATTTCGCAGAGACGACCTTTTTTTTGCCCAATGGACAGAATCGCCTTGCGAATTTTCTGCACAAGCTCAACAAACTCTTCCAGGTCCTGTTCAGTCTCTGTGGGAAGCCCCACCATGACGTAGAGTTTCAAGGTATAGATACCAGCCTCTACAAGGGCAATGGCCGCAGAAAGGAGATCCTCTTCTGACAACCCTTTATTAATAACACCTCGTAATCGCTCCGAACAACCATCCGGGGCAATAGCAACTGACTTTAAACCGGAATGAGAAAGGAGTTCAAGTAAACGAGGAGAAATACGGTCGGCCCGTAAAGAGGAAAAAGAGAGCGAGCAGCCATCCTTGCGGAGGGTATCAGCAAGTTGATCCAACAGATCCGGGTTTGCCATTTCCATGCCGAGTAATCCTACCCGATGAACGCCAGGTGGACGCTGAGCCAGGCCAGCAAGCACCGCATCTGCTGACCAGAGCCGGGGGGGACGATAGATATAGCCTGCTGCACAAAAACGACAGCCACGGCTGCATCCCCTTCCCAATTCAACCATAAACATACCCAGTTCAGCCTCTGGAGAAAGGAGTTCAGAGTGGGCTGCCACCTTGCTCTGCTCCAGGACAATTCGGCGGACCTGTTGCGGCAAACCCTCAGTAACGGTAATATCCCGTACCCGTCCGTGGCTGTCATATCTGAAGCTATAGGCTGAGGGGACATAGCAACCAGGGATTGATGCACCAATATCCACCAAACTGCGCCTGTCATTTAATCCCGCCAGCGCAGGCAAGAGCTGTGGGAGTACCGCCTCAGCCTCACCAATCACCATTAAATCAGCAAAAAGAGCCAAGGGCTCGGGATTCATAAAAACAGCAACACCACCCAGTACAACCAGAGGGGAATCCGCAGCAATTTCATTGGGTCTGTCGGCAGCATATGGTGCAACACCGCCAGCAGCCAACATCGCAGCTAAACGGGGATAGTCTTGCTCAAAACTGATTGAACCAAAAACAAGAGAGAAATCTGCCAGAGGTCGATTGGACTCCAGAGAACGAAAGGGTTCCTGCTGTTGCGGATAGACAAATCGCTCACAGACAATCTCTTCTGATGCGTTCAGAAGGCGATAAAGGAGCTGATAACCGAGATTGGAAACAGCAAGGGAATAGGTCTGAGGATAAAGAAGGGCCACGGGTACGTGACCCTTCCATTTCTTGCGGACTGTTCCGGTCTCTGTTGTCAGGAGGGGATGCACAACAGAAAAAGGACTACGAACAGATCATGGGGCAAATCATGCATCAAATCATGCGCTGGACGGAAGCACAGATGACAGCCCTGGCGTCCGCAAAAAAACAAGGCCGTTTCAATTTGCTTTTTTACGGATATAAGCAGGCTCATCCCATTCCGCCAGATCATTTTGCTCATCAAAGATCGGGGTGGGCATGGGCCGTAAGCCTTTATGAACCGGATTTGGACGGGCAAAGCTGGTTGGCTGATTACGCGGCGGCCCTTGATCCAGATCACGGCCTCCTTTTTCACTGGCAGTACTGAGAGTTTTCACTTTTTTGTTCTTCCCGGCACTGGCTCGACCAACCACGTCAAATTCAGAAATGGTCTCAGCTGTGTCCTCAAAATTAGCAATACCTGTGGCAATAACGGTCACGCGTAATTCATCCCCCATGTTCTCATCAAACAGGGCACCAATGATGATGTTAGCATCTTCATGGGCTTTTTCCTGAATAAGCGCAGAGGCTTCCATGAATTCACCCATTGTCAGTGAGCTGGTTGCAGAGATATTAATCAGAATACCCAAGGCACCATCAATCCCCACATCTTCCAGCAACTGATTATCAATGGCCCGCTTGGCTGCCTCGCTGGCACGATTTTCTCCAGAAGCTGAACCAGATCCCATGATGGCCGGACCAACCTCTTTCATAACCGTCTTCAGGTCAGCAAAATCCACATTAATATGACCAGGCAGGTTGATAAGATCGGTAATACCCTTCACAGCTTGAAGCAGGACATCATCCACCATTTTCATCATATCAACCAAGGTGGAATTCTTTTGCATCAGGCCGAGCAGGCGATCATTGGGCACCGTTATAATGGTGTCAGAATTCTTTTTTAACTCTTCCCAACCAGCCTCGGCATTATGCATCCTTTTTTTGGCTTCAAAATAAAAAGGCTTAGTGACAACAGAAACCGTCAGAGCACCCTGCTCTTTACTGAGCCCGGCAATAATCGGTGCAGCACCGGTACCAGTGCCGCCACCCAACCCAGCGGTGATAAAAACCATATCAGCATCTGATATAGCGTTGGTCAAGTCATCAATACTTTCCTGAGCTGCGTCGCGCCCCATGGCCGGGTCAGCTCCTGCCCCCATGCCTTTGGTAATATTAGGTCCCAGTTGAATACGAATATCTGCCTTTGAATTCTCCAGAGCCTGCATATCTGTATTAGTGGCAATAAACTGGACGCCGGTAAGCCGATTATCAACCATAGTGTTGATGGCATTACCCCCACCGCCACCGACTCCGATCACCTTGATAGTCGCTACTGACTCTTCTTCTGCCATTCTATATGACATGCTTTCCCCCTCAAGCACTTTGCTCCCGTAGCAAATCAAATAATTAACTTATGGTACAATTGAAAGATTCTTTTTTTTTACAGTTTCACTATAAAGCTGTCATAGAATCTTTTCCAGTACTAAATAATATTTTTCAAAAAAGTTCTCATCCTGCTCATAAGGCCTTCATGTTCATCAGGAACAATATCCTTATCATTACAGCCATATAAGACAAGGCCGACCGCTGTGGTACAACGTGGTGATTCTACATCTTCGACACGTCCTCCAACACCTTGCGGGAAGCTGATCCGAACTGGCATGTCAAAAACCTGCTCAGCCATGTCCACCACATTAGCCAAAAGAGCCGTACCACCGGTGATGACCATACCTGCATTAATCCGGTTTCTATAACCAGAACTACAGATTTTTTTATTCACCACCTGGAGAATCTCTTCAATGCGGGCTTCCAGGATTTCAACCATAACCCGCTGCGAGACTTTACGAGCCTTACGGTCACCCACTGTAGGCACCTCAATGATGTGATTCTCCTTTACCAAAGAAGAAACAGCTCCCCCATATTTATACTTCAACATCTCTGCTTCCTGCAAGGGAGTACGTAAGCCCACAGAAAGATCATTGGTCAGATTATTACCTCCCAAAGCCAATTCCCAGGTATATTTAATAGTACCATTACAAAAAACAGCAAGATCTGTGGTGCCACCACCGATATCCAATAAGGCCACGCCCAACTCCATTTCATCAGGAGTCAACACAGCACGGGAAGAGGCCACAGACTCCAGAACCACCTCTGCTACATTTAATCCAGCCCGAGTACAACTCGTAAACAGGTTATGAAGTGAGGTTACATCAGCGGTCACGATATGGACATTAGTGGCCAACCGAACCCCGGTCATTCCCAAAGGATTCTGGATTCCGGTATGATCATCAACCATGTATTCCTGTGGAAGAACATGAATAATCTGCTGATTATCTGAGATCTTAACGGTCTGGGCTGCGTGGATAACAGCCTGAATTTCTTTCTGCCTGATCTGCTGATTATTAATCGCAATAATTCCAGGTGAATTAAATCCCTTAATATGAGTTCCGGCAATACCGACATAGACTGTTTCGATATCGCATCCAGCCATATCTGAGGCGCTGTCAATGGCCTGACGAATAGCCTTGACAGTGGCTTCAATATTCACCACCACACCTTTTTTCATCCCTGACGATGCTGCCGTGCCCACCCCAATGATGTTCACGCAACCATCTTCAAAGACCTCACCGATAACAGCGCATATCTTGGTGGTCCCAATATCAAGGCCAGCAACCAACTCTCCGGTTCCACGGCTCGGTTCAACTCTTTCAGGTTCTTGCACCTGCTCAGTTTCTTCCGGTTCAGCAGCAACCTTTATATCCAGCTCTTCCATTGCACACATCACCTACGGCTCTGACTTGGCCACAAGAATACGGCCTTCATGATAATCCATTCGAATTTCCTTAATCCCCTCTATTTCTTTCTTCCGATACAAACGCTCAAAAAGCTTCACGAGCTGATAATATCGACGCTCTTCCGATCTATATCCTATATAAATAGGAAAGGGATGTTCAACAAGATAAACAATAATTCCTTTTTCTGTATCCACATGTATCTCAGATATAGACTGCAAAGGTAAAATCGGATGCCCACGCGCAGCAACATGTAAAAATACACGCGCGTCTTTTGTCACTTCATCCTCTCGTAAATCAAGATCAGATACTATCCCCTCCTTGTCTGCCAGGGGAACCCCGGTAATAACAGGATAGTCAAGATCCTGCAACGGCTCTACCGGAGCAAAAACCGTTTCATCATAGCCAAGATAATAAAGGCCCTGTTGCCCGCCTTCAAAATTAATCATTGCCAAAGGACGATGCTCATAGACCCGTATTGTTACAGTGTCTGGCCAAATACGCTCAACACGCACCCGGTCAACCCACGGGTGCTGACGAACACGCTCCTCAACATCTTCTGACGTCAGTGAAAACAGCTGATCTCCGTGTTGCACTGCTGCAAGGGTTCGTATCTGGGCCTCATTGCTCATCCGATTCCCCTGGACAACAACCCGGCGCACGACAAAGGAGCCTGAATGTTCCACGGTCCGGGATCCCCAATGCAGAGCAGCAATAATAAGTAACACCAGCCCCAGCAAAAGAAAACTTTTCCTGATAAGTTGTACATTCCACTCAGGCTTATGAGCAACCGAGGTCGGCTGCTCATACCGCCCCATATTGACCCGAATCCGTAATTGCGCAGGCCGAACATAATGAGAACGAAATTGACGCAGCAGAGGAGAACGCCCGGCTCTCTGCCGCCTATATCGTATTTTTTTTCGGGCCACGAAACTCTACTCCGCCTTGGCATTTCCTGAGATCAGTACGTAGGGAGGAGGTACCCCGACAAGGCTCTAGATGATATCCAGTTCCGGTTCCAACCAAACAGCAAATTCCTGAAAAACCTTTCCTGTACCTGTTTCATCAAGGTCAGGAGCCACCCCTTCCAAATCACACAACAACAACTTCTGTTTCCAACTTGATACCATAGTTATTATACACAGCATCTTTAACAATATCTATGAATCCTAGATACTCTTCAGGAGTTGCATTTCCATAATTAACAATATTTATGGGTTGTGTTTTCCAAATTCCACAATCCCCAATTCTTTTACCAGCCCAACCCATTTCTTCAATAAGCCAAGCCGCCGGTATTTTAACTTTATTTCCTTTTTCTTTTCTATACTGCTCATGAGATGAGTAATCCAGCTGCCTTTCGGGATAACAGTGTATATCTGGACAAATACTTCTTATTTTTTCAAATTGCTCGAAAGAAATTAAAGGATTCTTAAAAACACTCCCAACAGTCCCTATTTTTTCAACATCTGGCAGTTTGCGTTGCCTGATGTTTATAATAGCCTGATAGACATCTTTTACAGTATACGGTGGGTCACCCAATTCAAAAAGTTCATTCTCAACAGATTCATATCTTGAGTTATAACTGGTATTTAATACAGGATTCTTATTCAACCTAAGAATAATACTGACAATTACAAATTGTGACTTTAACTCATTTTTAAAAATACTGGTTCTGTACCCAAAATTACATTCTGTACATGAAAAATTTTTTTTAGAGCCATCTTCAATATTAATAGCAGTAACAAACAGCAAAGTTTCATGTAGATTGTGCCCGTAACAGGCTATATTTTGTACAGGTGCTGCCCCTGCAGTACCTGGTACTAAAGCAAGGTTTTCAATTCCTCCCCACCCTTTTGAAACAGCATACTCAACTACAGAAGGCCAATCTTCACCAGCTCCGATTTCGATATGTACATATTCTGCATCTTCAAATATTTTCTCAATTCCCTTGATACCTACCTGGATCACAACACCATGATAATCATTGGAAAACAAAACATTAGTCCCTCCGCCGAGAACAAAAATATCATTAGCGCGAACCACATCGTTCCCAAGAAGTTTTCTTAAACTATCTATCGAATCGACTTCAGCATAAAAAGCTGATGATACATCAAATTTAAGCGAATTCTTTTTTTTTAACGAAACTCCCGAGTTCAATTCATTTTTAATATATTTTTTTTTACTATCACCGATCATCAATGATCCCCAAAACACCAATTCTTGTTAATTCAGCAACTCAAGCAGCTGCTCACCGATTTGAACAACACTCCCAGCACCAAGGGTCAACACCAAATCTCCCTCCATAATAAAATCAAGCAAACCATGGGGCAGTGTTTTCAGATCAGCATGATAAAAGGCGTGCCGCTGCCCATGCTGTTTTATTGCATCAAGCAAGGCCTCACTTGTGACACCCTCAATGGGTTTCTCGCTGGCAGCATAAATATCGGTAAGAATCAAAACATCGGCCCGATAAAATGCCGTTGCAAACTCTTCAAAAAGTCCCTGGGTACGGGTATACCTATGCGGTTGAAAAACTACAACAAGGCGTCGATCCGGCCAGCCATCACGGACAGCGTCCAGCGTTGCCCGAATTTCTGTGGGATGATGTCCGTAATCGTCAATCACCAGGATCCCCTGTTTTTCCCCTTTGACCTGTAATCGTCTCTGGACCCCTTCAAACTTCTGAAGTGCATGGGCAATAAGAGGAAACTCTATTTCCAGCTCAAGCGCAACTGCAATCGCAGCCAAGGTATTATATACTGTATGTCTTCCTGGTGTGTTCCGACGGATCATTCCCAACTCTTTGCCCTGGTGGGACACCATAAATTCGTTAATGCAGCCATCCACCGCGATCTTGGTTGCCTGAAGATCAGCCTGTTCTGTTAAACCATAGGTAATCTTTCTCCGTTCAATCCAGGGCAAAAGGGTTGCAAGATTATGGTCATCAAGACAAACAATCGCAACCCCATAAAAAGGTATTTTTTGAATAAACTCAAGAAAGGTTTCTTTTATATGATCCAGATCCCGATAATGGTCCAGGTGCTCCAGATCAATATTGGTGATCACCTCAATCACCGGAGAAAGCTTGAGAAAAGAACCATCGCTCTCATCAGCCTCAGCCACCAGGAATTCACCCTCACCCAGATGGGCATTACTGCCGCCAAAGCAGTCAACCTTACCGCCTACCACCACAGTGGGGTCCAGGCCTGCCTCTTCAAGAATAGCTGCAACCAACGAAGAAGTAGAGGTTTTGCCATGGCTGCCAGCGATTGCAATACCAAACTTCTTTAATCGCATCAGCTCGGCAAGCATCTCAGCCCGCTGGATCACAGGAATCTGCTCATCCCGTGCTGCCATGACCTCCGGGTTATCTTCACCCACAGCAGTTGAAACCACCACAACATCGGCTCCGGAAACCCTGCTTGCCTGATGGCCTTCATAGACGGTTCCGCCAGCAAGTTCCAGGCGTCGGGTGATATCTGTTTTACGGAGATCTGAGCCGCTGACCTTATAGCCCTGATACAAAAGCAGCTCGGCAATCCCTGACATACCTATGCCGCCGATTCCGACAAAGTGGATATGCTTACGTTCTTTTCGTTTATACATCCAACCCTACTCAGCAGAGTTACCCTGCATATTTCAATCTCTTTTTTAACGACATACAATCTACGGGCCGCAGAACCAACACTGCCTCAGCAGATTCTTCCTGTTACCCTAAGTTATCAATAAGATCCATACAGCTCTTCAGTATACGCCTGGTGGCCTCAGGCTGTCCCATCTTCTTCATGGAATCCGCCATTAGTTGCAGCTTATCAATAGCACCTAATAATTGCGAAAGAATTTTTGCAAGTTTTTCTGCATCCAGCTCAGATTCCCGATACATTACCGCCCCGCCCCCGGCAACATAATATTCAGCATTCCGCACCTGGTGGTCATCAGCTGCATAAGGATAAGGAATCAGCACCGCTGGCAGACCCATTACAGAAACTTCAGCCAAGGAGGTCGCGCCTGCCCTGGCTAAGACCAGATCAGCCTGGGTATACAGGGAGGCCATATCTGTAAAAAAGGCACTGACCTCGGCTCGTACACCAGCTGATGCATATCCATCTCTTACCTTTTCTTTATCTGCGGTTCCGGTCTGATGAATCAACCGCACAGCGTTTTTTTGCTGCTCATCAAGCTGGGTCACAACATCAAGCATCAGCATATTGATACGATGGGCACCGAGGCTCCCGCCCATGACGAGCAGGGTCAAGGGACGATCTTTCGTCTTGCCATTGCTTTCCTGCTGCCGACCTTCTGCTGCTGCCAGAATTTCCTGACGAACCGGATTCCCGGAAACCACGATTTTGCCTTTTGGAAAGGGGTATTCTCCAGGAATAGACACAAAAATCCTGCTGACAAAACGGGAGATCATTCGGTTCGCCAACCCAGGAATGGAATTCTGCTCATGAATACAGGTCGGCACAGAGCGCAGGCGGGCAGCCAACAAGACCGGTCCGGTAACATAGCCTCCCACCCCAAAGACCAAATCCGGCTGAAAATCCTTTATGATCTTCCACGATTCCAGTAGCGCTACGGGCAGCCTGAGCAGACTCTTGATACGATGCTTCAGCCCCATTCCTTTCAATCCCATGCAGGCGATGGATTCCTGTTGAAAACTAAATCCGGTCAGCACTTTTTGGTCAAGCTGTCGTTGCGTGCCAATAAATAGTATTTTGCAGTCAGAATATTTTTGCTGCAATGCGGTTGCCAGGGCAATGCCGGGGAAAAGATGGCCGCCGGTTCCGCCGCCGGTGATGATTATACGCATAAAATTTTCTTACAGGAGTAAAAGAAAAAGAGGAGCAAGGGATGAATTCCTTAAATGCTGCTGCAACACAGCCATTGCAGCACGATCTGGACCTTGATTCGACAGCCCCAAATTGGTCGGTTCCAGTGTAAACATGTAGTCGTCGTCCCACCACGGGCCAGCCGCCCACCACGTCCAGCCGATCCATACATCACTGTTCTCCTCCATGTAGCTGAGCATATTATCTATCACCTCATCACCTACTTTCTCTGTTCCCGTTCCTATCGTGGAATTTGCCACGGCGAACTCGCCGAGAAAGCCCTTCCGATTATTCGTCTTCAACCAGTTGGTAAAGTCAGTCAGACGATTCACGCCTGTCATAGGGTTATTATCGGTGATAATGGACGAACCGCCAGAATAATCATCGTCCATATACTGATGCACTTCAAAGGCAAAATTATTTCCCGAATCGACAATATTAAGCATATGCTCGGCATTGGCTCCATTATACCATGTCTCACTCCAAGCCCATGCTCCAGACCATTGGTTACCAGACACGAGAATAAGATTATTTGCCCCGGCCTTACGGATAGCGGCGATAGCGGCATTCTCTGAATCTACCAACTGTGCTGTGGGCATGGTATTGGGTTCATTCATCAGGCCAAAAATAACCCGGCTATTATCCTTGTAATGAGCAGCAAGTTTACCCCAAAAATCGGCAAATGCCGTATCAGGTACATCTGAGCCAATTAATCCTTGTTCGGACTTCTGATGGTCATTGGGGTCAGGATAATAACGCTGAAAATTATGCGGATCAATGATCACGTAAGCACCTTTTCCCGTTGCATATTCAACAAAGGTATCCATACGGTTTAATTCATCAGTATCAAAATCAGCCAACAGGGCTTGCTGGAGCCGTTCCCAACGAAAGGGCAGGCGAAAGGTATTCATACCCTTACTCATATAATAATCAACCTCAGCAGAGGTTGGATAGATATAATGGGTGCCGTAGACTCCTGGAAGATTGACATTATCGTCCCATACGCCGAATTCGGCTCCAGCTAAATTCACCCCTTTATATTTCATTCGCGCATGAAGAGGTGATGGAGTCACCATTGTAACGGCAGTGACAGCAATAAATAACAGGATAATAATCTGATTTAATCTCTCTTTTTTCATTTTTCCTCCTCCATTGCACGTAAATATTTATACTTTCAAATCTTCCGTATGGCATACTCTGTTCCCCGCTCTTATCATCATCTCCTCAAACCTTCAAGCCGAGTTAACCATTGATCAAAATGGGGACATTGCCGACGGATGTCTGGAATACCGATAGACGCTGCAACAGCCTTACCCATAGCAACCTTCCGGTATCCTCCAATAAGAAATTCTAACCGCTTGCTTGGAGATTTTTCCGGATCATCATTTATTTCTTCAGGATGACTATATTGCTCAATAATATTGGTTAATGCGTCAGGATTCACACCAGACTTTTCTGCAAGGATATTCACATCGCTAAAAAGTAAGGCCTCAAACTCATGCATTTCAATATACGGAACAAATCGTCGTTCTGAATTATATTCGGGAAAAACATGGATAATCTCGTTACGAGTCGCGTCTTCAAGGATCTCAGCTTTTTCCGCCGCCGTTAGCCTTCTCCCTTTCTGAACTTTGCAATCTGCTTCAGATTTTCCAGGCCAACCAGCATCAATCCTGAAATAATCAAACATGGTTGAAACAAAGGTTTCCTGACGCTGTTTCAAAAGATTGCCAATATCCTTCTTTGCCCGGCTAAAACGGATATCACCGCCTTTATGACCCGGCTTCCCGATCAGTACAGGATGCAGATAGAGACCAACACAGGCCATCTCTGGTGCCAAAACATCCCGAACAAAAGTCTGTTCAGTTTGCCCCTCAACAACGATATAGATTTCAATTCCCTTCATAATCAGGACCGCCGCTGACAATATTCTTCTGCCAAAGCTCGCCCAAAGAATAGTCTTCAAGCCAGGTTGCCAGACTTTTCTCGTCCAATCTACAAAAGACAGAGGCACCGTTCTGCCGATTCACCGTAATGATATCGTTTGCCTCAAAGCAATCAACCAGAGCTGACGATTGGGTTGAGATAATGAGCTGTACTTTTTGAGATGCGGCTAAAATCAGTTCGGCAAGAATATCAATTGCATAAGGATGAAGTCCTAATTCCGGCTCATCAATAATCATAGTTGCCGGGGGATCTGGCTGTAATAAGGCTGTTGTTAAACAGATAAACCGAAGCGTCCCATCGGAGAGGTGGTGCGGTTTTAACGGGTAATCAGATCCCTTTTGATGCCAAAGAAGTCGAACCTTTTCATTGCTATTCGGCTTCAAAACAAAATTATCAAAAAACGGGGCCACCAAACGAATCGTATCGACAATTTGACTATAAACCACCTCTTCATCATCCTGCAAATACAACAAAAAAGGTGCGATATTCGAGGCATCAAATCTTAAATAGTTATTATCATAAATCGTCTCAAATCGGCGCATTGGAGCGGTCTTGCCGGTATCATGAAAATGATATATCTGCCAGGAAGAGATGGTCTCGTACACTGCGCTGTTCTTCTCTTTCAGGATCTCCGGTTTAACATGACCGCTTCCCATGTCTCTCCATTGAGAAGGGATGCGGTCAGTGCATTGTGCCTCATCAACGAGAATAAAGGCCTCATCAGCAGTAGGAGTCAGCTTAAAGCGATAACCGTTATGCCCGAATATGGTTTCTACCTCAATTTGCTCAGTTATTTTTGGCCCGTTAAATAGAAAATCATCACTGCCACCGCCAATTGCGATATAGGTCTTCAAGCTTGCGCTGGCAAGACCGGGCAAAGGCAGTTCCATCATGGCCCGTAGCATCCGAAAAAAATCAATAAAGTTACTCTTCCCTGCTCCGTTGCCGCCAATGAGGACGTTGAGGTTTGCAAGGGGAAAGTCTTCAAGGTTTTGGATCGACTTAAAGCCTTTAATGGTTAATTGATTTAAGGGCTGTACCATGTTTCATATCTTATAAATGGGTTGTTCAATGACATATCTCTTTCATTCTTTTGACCTTATTCCGGCGCAATACATACTCTCGTCCCTACTCTGAATGAAAGATGTCCGATGGCGGTTATTGATACGTAACACCCTTATGTTTCAACCAACCATTGATATGCCTACCATGAGGATCATGGTGAGTCCTGTGCAGAACACCGCCCTTGGCGTTCCATTCATACTCACCGTAGAATGCGACAGTATCACCGACTCGTAAACCAGCCACACGATCAGCCAAGTCAATATTATGCGCCACAAGTACGGTCTGCCCGGATGCCATTTTCAAAATAAATCGTTGGTGTTTGCTTCCTTTTGTATCATCAGGCAAAATCTTGACGACACGCCCTTTCCCTTGAACCTGGACATCGCTTTGGTGATTTTTAAAAGCAGCTGACAAGAGATCACTTGCTAAAGCTGAGTTGGTTATTTCATTTCCAGATTTTGTGAGCAGGGTGAAGGGAGTAAATCCTGTGAAGCCAAACGCTACCAAGAGACTGCCAATAAAGAATAATTTTTTCATATTGTTATGAGATGTCAGATTTACCTGATATATCCTCGTCAAAGGATTTAACAGTTAATTGGTTTAAGGGCTGTGCCATGTTTCATTTTTTTTTGCTGCGATAATTATATTGATCAACACCATACCACAGACATCGTAAACGCTAAAACTGGACATTGTTTATAACAATTTAATATTATAGCAAAATCACTAAATTTGGACACTTGCTACAAGACAAAATGTCCAAATTCTATTAATCGTATATAAAATCAAATCATTATCAAGTAATTATCATTTTGATGTTTACGATGTCTGTACCAAGGCCAAAAGACTTGTCGATCATCATGAAAATTCCGACACAAGCTGGCGAACATGAGATTTTGAGCGGCCATAGCTCACCATTATGACGTTGATAGCGTAATCTGCGTACAGGGTTAGTACCCGTTGTATGGCCTCAATGATCCAGTCAGTTTCATTTCCAAATGCTCCGCCACCGATCAGGGTAAGATACACATCATTATTTCCCGTGCTTTCACGATTCAGGATTGCAGCACAAATCGTTGCTTCATAAGATGCCTCCAAAACCAGTTGAGCAAAAGGCTGCCACAAATCAACAGAAAATGCTGAGTACGCAACTGGCAATGCAGAACAATAGGCCTGTGAAACCAAGTATGATGAAGTATTGAGAGTTACTTGGGTATTCCATTGAATCCCGATACGCAACAGTTTACGAAGTTCATCACGTTCGTCCTCACCAAGCAACTGAAGTCGATTGAAAATTTCAACCAATCCGTCCCGTGATGGCAGAGCATAGCCATTGCGCATTTGCCAAAGGCGGCCATCAGTATTGCCCAAGGCTTTTCCTATATCCTCAAGGCAGTCAATTTGATTCTCCGCTGTTTGCCCGATCCTCCCGTTTACTGGCGCAAAATAATTGCGGTAAATCGTCCCGGCACCGGCGGCAATAGCACATGCAGGCCCTTGGGTGAAATCCCTTTCATAAATACCCACTCCCTGCTCTGGCGTAACCTTTGGTGACACCATTTCCAGTAGATTAAACTGGGAAGCTACCTGAAATAATGCTCCCGCGTTTGCTGGATCTACATGCAATACCTGCGTATCAGCGACAAGTTCGCGTATTGTTATTTTGCGGGTTCCACGTTTTACGGACGAAAGGCGTTTTCTTAATTCAGCCAAAGTAGGTGTTTCCAAGCAGCCACAGATTAATTCCCGTCCATTGGCTTTGGAAGTCAACGTTGAACCCTTAAGCGAGAGATTGCTGCGTACCTGGTCCGGGGCTTTCTCAGGAAAGCCGGTTAAATCCTGAAACCATGTCATTGGGATTTTCCTTGGAAACTATCAACACACCGCCCAAACTCCTCTCCCCGATGCTCATAATTCCTGAACATATCAAAGCTGGCGCAGGCCGGGGCCAGCAGCACGGTATCGCCGGGCGATGCAGCAGCAAAGGCCCTTGCAACCGCCTCTTCCATATCTCCGGCAAACTGATACCCAACACCGGCCTCATCGGCAACCGCAGCCAGATCCGACGCAGACTCACCAATCAGCACAACATGTTTGGCATACTGCCGGAATGCCGGAACTAAAGCAGCAAAATCACCCCCTTTATTCCTTCCACCAGCAATCAGGACGACTTCCTTATCAGCACCCATCCCAAAGCCTGCCAGGGCCGCAACCACGGCCCCCACATTGGTAGCCTTGGAATCGTTGATAAAGCGAACTCCGTTTATCTCACCTACCGGGGTCATACGATGCTTGGGTGGTTGATAATCGGCCAGTCCGGCTTTAATCTCCTGCTCGTTGCAACCAAATGCCTGAACCGCAAGGATGGCCGCAGCGGCATTATACAGGTTCACCCTGGAATGCAGCCGCGTCTCTGCAAGCTCGTACAACGCCCCCGTACCTTCCCGGCCAAACTCCGGTTCCACGCGCACTGCTGTTCCTTCCACCCTGGCGCGACAACCGGGTTGAGTACCAAAGCTATATAATTTTTCACCAGCCGTGGGTGGTGCAGCTGCAAGCAGAACATCGTCCGTCCCGATAATCGCTGTATCCCCCCTGCCTTGACGAGCAAACAGCTGCATCTTAGCAGCAACGTACTCCTCAAAGCTGCCGTGGCGATCAATATGATCTGGGGAAAGATTAAGCAGCAAACCTATATCTGGTCGAAAATCCCCAGCCGCTTCCAGTTGAAAACTGGACAGCTCCAGCACCACGACTTCAGCATCTCCTGGCTCCAGCAGATATTCCAGAATCGGTGTGCCGATATTACCCCCAACAAAGACCTTTTTCCCGGAACTCCAGAGCAGATGACCGATCAAACTGGTCACGGTGGTCTTGCCGTTCGACCCGGTCACTGCAATCACTGGTACCTGGATGCGTCCGGCGGCCAAGGCCAATTCACCGACCACTGGTACGCCTCGATTTCGGGCGGCAGCCAGCACCGGCAAATCCGTTGGCACACCAGGACTGGGCACGATCAAATCTGCATCGGCAAAAAAGGCAGCTGTATGGCCGCCTGTCTCCATTCCTGTACCTGAATCTATACCGCATTGCTCCAGCGCAACCCGCTCTTCCTCCGGGACCGTCTCCCGGAACTCAGAAACCGCAACTTCCAGCCCCTGTTGATGTAGATACCGGACTGCTGCCAGCCCGGATTTCCCCAGACCAACCACCACAGCCTTCATGCCTGCCTTCAATTCAAGCATAATTGAGCAACCAAAATAATATTCAATGGATTCAAAGTGCAACCTGCTCTTCTTCCAAGTGCTGCATCGGCACCAAACCTTGCTGCGGCTGCTGAATAATACTGATCAGCACGTCCCCGGCAACCGGATCTGCCGGACTATCAACGGTGCAGACTTCAATGGAACGATTCGGTTTGAGAACGAACAATACAATTGCGGTTTCACCGTACTCGGCCCTGAAGGCCTGATAATCAAACTCCTTGGTCAACTCAGTCAATTTGATTTTCGGATCATTGCCAAAGACATCGTTGAGCCGAAAATAATCCAGTCCCTTACCAAAAAGCAGACGGCCATGCTGTTCCTGCGGAATAACTTCATGGCGGCTATCCTGCTCCACAGGCGGAAAGGACAACTGATAGACTTCCTGCCGACCAAAATCTTCCAGAAAATGGGAGCAGGTCAAGGCATTGACCGCATCATTGGCTGTCATCGCGAGCATCCGACCCAAACCGCCGTAATCAATTTCCTCGCGGGTCTTTTTCGCCAAAGCGTTTCCATAGATAGCAGGCATACCCGCCATCCGGGAAAGGGCAACATTCTCCCGATCCGTATCAATCAACACAACAGAAAATCCTTTATTCATGATGGCCTGAGCCATGGCCCTTGCCCCTTTATGGGCACCGACAAAAAGAATCCCCTGGGGATTGGCCCGAGACAGACCAAATTTTCGTGACAGCGGAACAGCAGAAAGGCCATAAATCAACACGGTGGCAAAAACCATCAGGAAGGTGACTGGAACAAGTTCAAGTGCCTGGGGATATCCTTTGGCTGCAAGCTCCAGTGCAAACACGGAAGCAACAGCTGCTGCCACAATACCGCGTGGTGCCATCCAGGCCATAAACAGCCGTTCCCGACAGGGCAATGATGAACCAACTGTGCCTGCCAAAATAGAAAGCGGGCGCACCAGCAAAATCATAAACGCAACAAAGAGGAAGCTGTCCCAACCAAGCCCCTTGATATCTTCCGGCTGGAGACGCGCTGCAAGAACCACAAAAAGGCAGGAAATCAGCAAGGTGGTCAGGGTTTCCTTAAACTCAATAACGTGGCGGATGGAAACCCACTTCTGATTGGCAAGGGTGATCCCCATAACTGTAACCGCCAGCAGGCCAGCCTCATCCTGCATAACATTGGCTGCTGCAAATGAGGCAAACATCAACATCAGGGATACGGGATTGTGTAACGCATCGGGCAACCAGAATTTTCGCAGCACCACGATCAACACCGCAGCAGCAATAACGCCGAATAACACCCCAACGGCAAAAGTAACCCAAAAATCAATGAGCGCCTCAGTCAGACCATCACGAAGGTTATTTTGTCTCACCACGGTAAAGACCAAAACCGCCAGAGTTGCGCCCAAGGGGTCAACAACAATGCCTTCCCATTTCAGGAGCGAACTGACTCGACCGCGTAAACGAAGATGCCGCAACATAGGCCCGATAACCGTTGGCCCGGTCACCACAAGGATTGCCGCTAACAAGGCAGCCACCGGCCAGGGAAAGCCGATAATATAGTGGGCACCAACTGTGCCGAGCACCAGGGAAAACAGCACGGCAAGAGTCAGTATCTGGAATAATACGCCCTGGATTTTTTGCTTACGCAGCTCCCGAAAGCGCAAATTCATACCGCCTTCGTAGAGAATCACTGCAACAGCAAGAGAGACCATAGGAAAGAGCAGGTCGCCAAAGAGCTCGTCAGGATGTAACAGACCAAGACCAGGCCCAACGATCAGGCCTGCGATCAGCAGGAACAGGATAGATGGCAGGTGCAGCTTCCATGCTGTCCATTGGGCAATAATGCCCAGAATAAAAATTCCGGTAAGTTGTATCAGGATGTCGTGCGACACGGTGGACCTCAAATGAACAAATTCTTCCTACAGTTGTGTAGGGCTGGTAGCTTGCGTCATAGCAGCTTCTTCATTACTGGCAGGCGTATTCTGCTCAGGAGTTTCTTCCTTTTCTTCAGCCCGTTTCATCTTGCGATACAGGCTAAACTGGCCATAAACAAACTTAGAGAACTCAGATTTATCTTCAACATACTGAAATCCTTTTTCAGCAATCTCCCCACTTTTCTTCCAATCCCCCTGAGCATAGTAAAAATCACTGGCGATCAGATATCTGTGAAAATACGCATCAACAGACGCGTAGCAGATGGAGATGAGTGCTACCACTAAGAAGACTTTCTTATTTTTATTCTCTTTGGGGGCCTTGATAAAAAGAATGAAAAAGAGCGGGACAAAGAGGAAAAATTGCAGCAGGAAGACGATTAGATGAATTATAGACATTTCTTTTTATTTTAAAATGGTTAATGAGTGGAAGCGTTCTCTGCTATACAACTTTTTCGGTGCAAATCGCGCTGAAATCATCCCGATTCAAATTTAAATCAACATATTTTACGCTTCAATCGGCCTGATGTACATTTGAATCGGTTCGATTTCAATTTAAATTGCCCTGATTGAAGTGTGAATCAACCTGATTTAAACTTAAATTGGCCTGATTTACATTTAAATCGCCTCGATTGAAGTTTAAATTGACCCGATCTAAGTTTAAAATGGATCGATTTAAATTGGAATCGGGGTGATTGAAGTGTGAATCGTGTTGATTCAAATTGACATCGGGTCAATTCCGATTGACTTTGGAGTGATGTAAGCGGCAAACAAAAGCCGTCAATGCTCTGATGGTTCTCTCCTTGTCCGCTTTCGCTTCACTCAAGCAGACCTACATGGCTAATGAGTGATTAAATCAATAAAAAAATGCAACAATAAAAGTTACAAAAAATATTAAGAAAATAATCCACATCAACATGTTTACGATATAACCTATTCCAACAAATTTTCTTTGATGATAGGTTAAGTCTTTTTGAGTTTTATTTGGATATTTTTTTTCAAAAAAAGATGCTATCCATCCTATACACACGATTGTTAGGAACCCTAAACGAAATGAGGACCTATATATTTCCGTATCCTCATGCCAAGTTGTGTAAAATCTATCATTGATATCGCTAAGTAAAATTAAAATGGCAGCTAATCCATACATAAAAAGTATGTTTCGATAAAAATAACAATCCAAATCGTACTTTTCAGCTCCCTTCTCCCTTGCAGAATCAATTGCATTTGATACACTGCATGATGAAAAGTCTGGTAATATTATTCTGGATAGTAAATAAAAAAATATTGCGGAAGATATATCAATTAGGTAATCATCAAACAAATACTCTGATATTCCTTCATTAAATAATACTATGGCATACCAATATTGGATCATTGCCAATAATGTCAGAAATCCCCAGCCTAGTATGAAAAATGAGAACTTTATATATTTATACAATACCATCGCCATTAAAGCACCTCTTCTGGCGTATTAACTCGCCCAAGAACGGCTACTTGATTAGCGATGGATTGAATAGAAATACCTTCTGGAATTTGCGGAAGCAATTTTAATGTTTCACGGA
>NZ_JALAAI010000046.1:0-26318 GCF_052785085.1 Candidatus Electrothrix sp. | reverse complement strand
TAAGCAAGAGAAAGTAGTTTCATGGAAAAACCTCTTTGATTTTTTTCACAAATTATAATATTATCTCCCCAGAATGTCTATTCTAATTATGCAGAATATGGCGTTTCCCACTAATCTGCGAAGAGCCCTTATTACCCACTTGTCCAATGTAAAAATGGAGAAGCGCGAGGAGAGAATGGACTGCTCCATTTTCAAAATGGAGTGGCCCTGTTTAAAAAAGTATCACTTGTTTTTCTTCTCGCACTACACAATTCTTTCCTCACACCACATAATTCTTTCCTCGCATCGCTTAATTCTTTCCTCGCACCACACAATTCTTTCCTCACATCATCCAATTCTTTCCTCGCACCACACAATTCTTTCCTCACATCATCCAATTCTTTCCTCGCACCACACAATTCTTTCCTCGTATCTCTTATTTCTTATTACAGAACACTCATTTTTTAATGATGACGCCCCGCTATCTTTCTTGTAACATCAGGTTTTTAATGGCTGATTCCCGCAGGAAGTTACGGATCATCAAAGAGCCTTCACAGGAAAATATGCCTATCAAGAAGCAGGAGTATTTTTCCCATGCCTGCAACTCCTCTTCCGGCAGTGTTCAAACAAAGCGGTTGACCCTTGCGGATAAGGAGAATATACTTCAACTTTCTTGAGCAGCAAGAGAAGACTTGTCCTTTAATTCTATTAATAAAAGTGCCAGATAATGAATTTTGAACCCAAATGGATTGCCTGGGAAATCACCCGTCGTTGCAATCTCAACTGTGTGCATTGCCGCTCTTCTTCTGAACTCGAAATCGCAGGCCATCCTGATTGTTCCTTTGATGAGGCCAAACGTGTACTGGATGATATCAAGTCCTATGGCAATCCGGTCATGGTCCTTTCCGGCGGCGAACCTCTCTTACGCCCTGATGTTTTTGACATTGCCTCCTATGGAACAGAGCTGGGCCTGCGGATGTGTCTGGCAACCAACGGCACCTTGGTAACAGAGGAAACCTGTCGCAATATCAAGGAATCCGGCATCAAGATGGTTGCGTTAAGTCTCGACGGCTCATCCGCTGAGGTTCATGATAATTTTCGTAACCAGCCCGGAGCCTTTGAAGGCACCATGAACGCAATCAAGCTCTTTAACGAGCACGGAATTCCCTTTCTTATCAACTCATCCTTTACAAAAAGAAATAAAACAGAAGCACCAAAAATTTACGAGCTGGTCAAGAAATTGGGTGCGACGGCCTGGTATCTCTTCATGATTGTACCCACTGGTCGTGGCGAAGACATCATGGAAGAGTTGATTCCAGAGTCAGAGTACGAGGATATCCTGAACTGGCATTATGATATGGAAAAAGAAGAAGACGAGCTGCTGGTACGCCCGACCTGTGCGCCCCAGTATTATCGCATTGTGCTTCAACGTTCCAAAAATGAAGGCGAGAAATTCAAACGCCGTTCCTTAAAGTTTTCCACCGGCGGTTCCAAAGGATGCCTGGCAGGGCAGCTGATCTGTCTCATTGATGTTGACGGTAATGTGCTGCCATGCAGCTATTTCCCCAAGTCCGGCGGCAATATTCGCGAACAGTCGTTTCAGGATATTTGGGAAAAATCAAAACTTTTTCTGGAACTCCGCAATTTCAAAGGGTATAAAGACAACTGCGGACGTTGCGAGTACGTGAATGTCTGCGGCGGCTGCCGGGCCAGGGCCTATGCCATGAGCGGTGATTATCTGGCGCAGGAACCTTTTTGCAGCTATCAGCCGCGAAACGCAACAGTGTCCTAGGGACACGGCGTGCTGTGTCCCAGGCACCTGGCAAACATAAAGTAAAGATATGCAAGGGCAGTCACAGAGGTCTGCCCCTACAGAATTATAGATAAATAATATGAACGATACTTTCTTACGCGCCTGTCGCGGCGAAAAAACCGAATACACCCCGGTCTGGTTCATGCGTCAGGCAGGACGCTACCTCCCGGAATACCAGGCTGTCCGCAGCAAACTGACCTTTCTGGAACTCTGCAAGACCCCGGAACTCTGCACCGAAGTAACCCTCCAGCCCATTGATATTTTCGGCTTTGATGCAGCGATTCTTTTTTCAGACATCCTGATTGCCATGGAGGCAATGGGCCTGACCCTGGAGTTTCATGAAGGGCGAGGGCCTGTTTTCCCGGACCCGGTTCGTTCTCAGGCTGCGGTGGACCGCCTTATCGTACCTGACCCGGAAGAAACCATGCCCTTTGTCATGGAGACCATCAAGCTCTTGCGCAAAGAACTCAAGGTGCCGCTGATCGGGTTTTCCGGTGCTCCCTTCACCTTGGCAACCTATCTGATTGAAGGTGGCTCCTCCAAGGTTTTTCTGGAAACCAAACGAATGGCCTTTCAGGAACCTGTAATGTATCATAACCTGCTCCAAAAAATCACCCAATGCACCAGCCTGTACCTTCAGGCCCAGGCCCGTGCCGGTGCCCAGGCCCTGCAAATCTTTGATTCCTGGGCTGGTGTCTGGGCTCCCCATGATTATGCCCGCTTTGCCCTGCCCTATGTCCAGTCCATTATTACTGACTTGCGCAAGATGACGGACATTCCCATTATCTATTTTGCCAATAACGGCTCCACCCTGATTAAACATACCATAACTGCTGGTGCTGATGTGCTTGGGCTGGATTGGCGCCTCAATATTGGTGATGCTGTTCAAATGGTGGGTGATCATGCAGTACAGGGAAACCTTGATCCCATTGCCCTCTTTCTGCCCAAAAAGGAATTGGAACAGCAGATCAAGAACATCCTTGATGATGCCAGGGACGCCAAAGGCTATATTTTTAACCTGGGACATGGTATTCTTCCGCAAACTGAACCGGAAAAGGCAAGGATCGCTGTGGATGCTGTACACCGCTTGAGTGCTCAGTAACCTTCTCCTTCTTGGCAAGACAAAGGGGAAAACATAAAGAAAGCGGGGCAAACCCCAGTGTACCGTGTTGGAGAATTTATGCAGATTCCTGGAATTGATACGTGCATTGCCTTGATGAATGAGTATGCAATGCTGCCCAATATACGACGGCATTCCTTGCTTGTAGCCCGAATCGCTGAACTGCTTGCCTTCGGCCTTTGCGAACGGTTGCCGCCGGGACAGGCCCCTGATCTGGATCTTTGCATTAACGGGGCCTTGCTCCATGATATCGCCAAGACACCCTGTCTCAAGGACAACTGTGATCATGCTGCAACCGGCGCAGATATTTGCCGACAGCATGGATATCCTGAAATAGCTGAAGTTGTTGCTTGTCATGTTATTCTTCAGGATTTTTCTCTGGAAAGATACAAACAAGGCATGTTTCAGGCCCAGGACATTGTCTACTATGCTGATAAACGGGTCCGGCATGATGCCATTGTCAGTTTAGCAGAACGTGAAGAATATATTTTAGAAAATTACGGAGGAGATGACGAGCGGGTTCAGCAAAGGATACGGAAAAATTTCAGGAGGTGCGGACAATTAGAAGAAGCCCTTTTCAGGGTTCTTGATTTTTCCCCTGATCAATTATGGCAAAAGGTTGAACAACATGCAGACCAAAGTTCCCTGACTGATCTTGCTCTTGATCTTCCCTGAGCAGGACAAGGCATCGCCTGAACCTGAAAAAACCTTTTGAACCCGCTTGCTTCACCTGGTAAAAATACGTATATTAATAAGAGTAGAAGAAGATTCCCAGCATATTATAGGATATCATGGCAACCCTCTCGCCAGATAATAAGCAGATACTTAACGGAGTAATTAACTGTGGAAATATTTTTTCTCGGTGTTGGAGAAACCTGTGACACAGCGCACGGGAACAGCTCCTCTATAATAACAACAAGTAATGGAACCAGAATTCTGCTGGATTGCGGCTTTACGGTACCGCACCAATACTTCCGTATTGTTGATGACCCCACCCGGTTGGACTATGTCTGGATCTCGCATTTTCATGGAGATCATTATCTTGGTCTGCCCCTGCTTTTTCTCCGACTCTGGCAGATGGGACGCACCAAACCACTGACCATTGTTGGGCAAAAAGGGATTGAAGAATGGGTGATGAATCTGCTGGAAATGGCCTACCCAACCTTTAGCCAAAAAATTGACTTTCCTTTTGAATTCCATGTGATTTCACCACGGGTAACAGCGCATATAGCTGGACTGGAATGGTCAACAGCATTAACACAGCATACCCAGTATAATCTTGGACTATTGCTTAAAGATGGGAATAAAACGCTCTACTACAGTGGAGATGGACGGGCAAATACCCGGGTGCGAAGACTTATTCAGGGATGTGATTTTGCAATCCATGAATCATTTAATATGGTTGATACTTACCCCTATCACGGTTCCATCACCAGTACTTTAAAATTAGCTGATGAGGTGGATATCGGTCAGGTTGCTCTGGTTCATCTGCAACATAGTCTGCGAAAAAACGAGATCCAAACCATACAACGCATGGTGCAGGAAAGACCTCATACCTTGCTGCCGGTTGCTGGGGATCGCCTGACATTTTAAATACATTGGCTACCAGGATTTTTTCCGCTGTAAAACCCGGTACAGGAAGACACGACTTATGATATCCAGAACCATAAAGGCATTACTACCCCTCCTTTTCACCCTGCTTATCCTTTCAATACTTTCTGCAACAGCGACAGCAGGGGGCCGAAAGCCGCAACAAGCCAAGCCAAAGCCTTTGCTCCAATCAAAAGCAATGGTTGATGCACCGCCAAAATACATCAGGATGGCTGAAAACTTTTTTGTTTTTTACGATCCCTCCACAGCCATGACAGTGCCGTACAAAAATACCGGCATGACCCGCCTTGAGATGTCCAAACAAATCCTGTTAAAAAGCAATGCTGCCATGCCAGACCTGCGTTGGCAGACCGGACTCTATCCCCATTGGAAGAATGTGATGTGGCTGCCAGCCTCACCAGGAAGTTTCCACCCTTACTATGCCTTACAGAATTATGATAAAGATACATTTGCTGCTGCACTCTCCAAACTCCCGGTAATCAGCTCTGGCCCGCCTATGTTGCAGATGTCCCTGATGAAGATGGAATACCTTTTAGGGCTGCCTGGACGCACAGAAATTTTTCTTTTTACCAATGGAGAATCTGCCCGTTTCAAAGGCGTTGACGAGCCTGCCCCTGTAACGCAGGCCGAAATGCTGGCCCGCAAATACGATGTCTGCTTTACTTTGATCAGTAGTGCTACCACCCCTCAGGCTGATAGATTGCTCCATAAAATCGCACAAGTCAATGATTGCTCCCAGGTGGTTGATTTTGACACAGTAGCTGCCCATCCTGAATATCTCTTTGGCCGCCTTTACATGACACCAGATGGACTTTTTGAAAATGTCTTGTTCGCCTTTGACAAAGCAAATATCCGCAGGAAATATCGAAAAACTTTGGACCGGCTGGGTCAGTATCTTTTAGATAATCCTACCCATTATGCTGTTCTTTCTGGCTTCTGCGATATTATCGGTACAGAAAAATACAATATGCGTTTATCTCAACAACGGGCTGAAAGTGCGCAAAGATATCTTCTGGACCGCTTTCCGGCTCTGACCAAAGAACGCATCCTCCTCTATTGGTACGGATATGCGCATCCGGTGGCATCAAATAAAACAGCAGCTGGCCGCAGGCTGAATCGTCGGGTAACCATTATGATCCGCAAAGGCTTTTAGCCAGTATCGCAAGCCAACAACATGATACCAGATATTTTACTGACCAACATCTGCCTGCCTGACCGGACCGGAAAGCAGCCAATTATTGAAGACTGCTGCATTGCTATACAAGGGGATACTATCCAGCAGCTAGGCCCGGCAAGTCAATGCACTACTCTTGAAGCAAAAACTGTCATTGATGGTCAGGGACAATTGGCCCTTCCTGGCTTGATTAATGGTCATTGTCATGCTGCCATGACCCTGTTCCGAGGTCTGGCTGATGACCTCAGCCTTACAGATTGGCTGCATAACCATATCTTTCCAGCTGAATCCCGATACGTGCAGCCGGATATGGTCTATTGGTGCAGCAAGCTGGCTGCAGCAGAGATGATCCTGTCTGGCACCACCACGGTTGCGGACGGTTATTTTTATGAGCATCAGGCCGCCCAGGCCTTTGCTGATGCAGGCTTACGGGCTGTTGCGGCCCAAGGGGTGATTGATTTTCCTGCCCCTGGTGTTCCAGACCCTGAAAAAAAGATTACCCATGCAGCTGAGTTTCTCAACAAATGGCAGAACCATCCTCTTGTTCAACCGGCCGTCTTTGCCCACTCTCCCTATACCTGTTCTCCAGAAACCTTAGTGGCAGCAAAGGAGCTGAGTCGCACTGAAAACACCTTGTTTTTTATCCACGTTGCCGAGACTGAACAGGAAAAAGACATGATACTGGGAAGACAAGAAGATTCACCTGTTTGCCATCTTTATAAACTGGGCCTTCTTGATCCTGCAACTGTATGTATCCATGGAATCTGGCTGGATGAACAGGATATGGATATCCTGGCTGAAACAGGAGCAGGAGTTGTGGTCTGCCCGCAGAGTAATCTCAAGCTGGCCTCTGGTATCGCACCGCTTCAGGGGCTGCTTGCCCGCAATATCCGGGTAGGTATTGGTACAGACGGGGCAGCAAGTAATAATCGCCTGGATCTTATCCGGGAAATGGATATCTGCGCTAAAATCCAAAAAGTCCAATCCCTTGATCCTGTGGCTGTGCCTGCACGCAAGGTTGTGCAGATGGCAACCCAGGATGGAGCCTCAGTTCTTGGTCTTGGAAAAACAACAGGCCAATTAGCTCCAGGCAAAAAGGCAGATATTATTCTGCTCAATCTGGACACAGCTCACCTTCAACCTGTTCACGCCTCGGAGCTTCCTGTCTATGCTGCTCAGGGATCAGACGTGCAAACAGTGCTGATCAATGGCAAGCTGGTTATGCAGGATCGGAAAGTCCTCAGTTTTGATCTGGAAGAAACACTGGATCAGGTGAGGCAATTGGCTGCTCAGGTCAAGAAAGATCAGATGAAAATACCGGCATAAGCTCCAGACGGGAGGAATTCCGTGCCAACTGGATTTGTCCTCACCGAGGCCCAAACCTGGCTTGCCAATATGCAGGGCACCTGTAAAAAGCTTCACATCTCTGCGCTTGTTTTAGTTCAACAGAGGGATGGCCCCTATTTAATATGCTAAAGTCCGCCCTGCTGCGTTCATTCCTCTCTCATTTCCCCCTTGCCAATCCCACCAACCTGTGTTTAAACCACTTCAGAACGCAACACATACCGTCCGTTGCAGCAACTAAAAAATCCAGAGGATAAGGGTGGGAACATACCGAATCATTGAAATATCCGACAGCATCCCGGAGCTGCCGGAGCAACTGGGAACCAAGAAAAAATTCTGGTTCCACCTTGATAATACCCTGTACCTCTTCAAGATCGGGCGACCCGGAACCGGTGAAAATTGGTCAGAGAAGGCGGCGGCTGAACTGTGCAAGTTGCTCGGCCTGGCCTGTGCTTCATACGAGCTGGCAACCTGGAAGGGTAATCAGGGCGTACTCACCCCTTTACTCTTTCCCAAAGACGCACACCTCTTTCATGGTAATGAAGTCCTGACCGACATAGCCCCCGGTTATCCGGTTGAAAAAAAGTTTGGCAATCGTGACCATACCTTGAACCGTATTCATGCCCTGCTGTTGCAGGAAAGTATTCTTCCGCCTCTGGACTGGCAACCACCCGACAGGGCCATAAAAACGGCATTTGATGTATTTATCGGCTATCTCCTGCTTGACACCTGGATAGCCAATCAGGACCGACACCATGAAAACTGGGGCCTTATAACCTATCAGAAATATACCTATTTATCCCCGACCTTTGACCATGCCGTATCATTGGGGTACAATTTACGGGATTGTGAACGTAAAGACAGATTGACAACTCGTGACAAAAGAAGAACAGTGGAGTATTATGCACAAAGGGCACGATCCGCTATCTATGAAAGCAGGAACCACAAAAAACCGCTTCACACCTTAGACGCCTTTATTCAGGCTGCGCAGAAGAGACCCCGTGCGGCGGAGGTGTGGCTTGATCGGTTATGCGCTGTCAAGCAAGAGGACTGCCGCCTGATTTTTAATGCGTTTCCCGATGGATATATCAGCTCTTTCGGGAAAGACTTTGCGCTCTCCCTGCTCCGGCATAACCGGGAACGTTTACTTAACTCAGTATCAGCAGAACAATGAAATCTCTTTTTATCGCATGGCAAGACCCGGAAACACGGCTCTGGTATACTGTAGCCCGCCTTACCAGAAAGGATGGGGTGTACCGCTTTGTCTATACACAGGGTGCTGAAGCAACCCCCCGTTTCAGTTTTCTCGGCAGAATGACCGATCTGAACGCAGAATACTTTTCTGAAGACCTGTTCCCTCTTTTCAGAAACAGGCTGCTGTACACATCCAGGCCGGAATATCCCGATTATGTCCGCTGGCTTGATATGGAGAATAAAAGCAACGATCCGCTGATGCTGCTGGGCCGATCCGGTGGCAAACGGGCCACGGATTCATTATGCGTCTTTCCGGAACCGGACGCAGACGCAGACGGGAAATACTCGGTGTACTTCTTCAGTCATGGCCTGCGCTATCTTGACCCGATCAACCTTGAAGGAATTGCCCGATTACAGGCAGGGAACATTCTCAGGCTAAAACGGGAAGACCATAACGAACATGACCGGTTCGCCCTGGTACTGGAGACAGACGAAAAGCTCAAGGTCGGATACTGCCCCCGGTATCTGAACAAGGAATTGCGCCGGGTGCAGGATGTAACAACCCTTCGTCTGATTGTCAAAAAGGTCAATCCTGAAGCACCGCTTCATTTTCGCCTGTTATGCCGAACCAGCTTTACCTTGCCGCAAGGAATGTACCTCTTCACCTCAAAGGAATATCAGCCGCTGTCCAAGGCGCTCTTGGCTGCCTGAAACGCAACAGCTTTGTTGCAAAAGCAAAAAAGGGACTCAGCTTAAAACAAGCTAAGTCCCTATATATATTGGTGGGCCGTGAAGGATTCGAACCTTCGACCAATTGATTAAGAGTCAACTGCTCTGCCAGCTGAGCTAACGGCCCTTATTATTGATAAGGCAAATTATATAGCATAAACCCAAGAGTTGGTCAAGGATTTATCTTTACTTCATGAAAAATTATCTATAATAAAGACTTGGGCTTCCCATGGTCTGCATGACCTGATACAGATGGCGACGGAAATCGCGTCGATCAGTTATTCCCTGAATATGCCCTCGCTTCAGGGCGTTCCTTGTATCGTGATAATCCGGCGGTATATCAATCCCTGTGGTTTCCCGGATAACCCGTGGCCCGGCAAAACCTATCCGACTGGAGCGAATGGCAAACTGATACGGAGAACAGCCCAGGAACGAGGCCACTGGCCCGGCATACGAATTATTATCGTAAACAACAATGTAAAGCCCGCCTGCATCAATGTATTCCCGAACAGCCATGGTACATTTTGGCATCTGGGCAACCCCTAAGGTGCCTTCCTGAATCCGGATACCGCCTGTGGTGTGGATGTAGGCCAGTAATGGTCGCTTCTTACGCCGCGCCCTGTCACAGGCCCGGACAAATTTCTCCCCTTCTGCTGAACCCACTGTTCCGTTTCGGAAATCCGAAAACAGCATGGTTACTACCAAATTTATATCCTTGACCCTGGCATCAAAGGTCAGGTTGGCACTGCCCATACCTGTTTTGGATCGCGCAGCTTTCAGGCGCTCGTCAAATCCTTCATAATTCAAAGGATTACGGGAGAAAATCTCATTATTGAAAATCCGCACCGAACCAGGATCAAAGATATTTTTCAAATACCATTGATACTCTAAGGGAAAATGGTAACCACAATTTTCACAAACACCACAAAACTCACCATAGAGATCTGGAATCCACAGATCCTGACAACCATGCTTTTCAGCATTGGGGCAGGTGACTGTCCGATCCTCATTGGCCAGCGGACTGGTGTAGGTATCTGTAAGTTCCAGGGGATCAGCAATAATACAGTAATTACCCGCTGCCTGAGCCGCAACAGAGGGCGAAAGGGCAAGTGCCTTTTTCTTTTCCCTCTGGGCAAAAAGCTTATTATAAACAGTGGTAAAAGGGGCTGTGACCCGGTTGACCAGAGCAGTCCCCTCCCCTGAAACCTCTTTCAGAGTTTTCTGCATCTGTTTCTGCTGATTTTTCAGCACATCATAGCGAAAAGTGTACCAAAGTTTTTCCGTAGCCGAATACAGCGACCTGATCATATTTTCCGTAGGGATATTAATAACCCCAAAACTCTGCGTACTCATATTGCGATATTTTCTTGATCGTTCCCTGAGCAGACGTTCTGTTTCTTTGGGCCCGAGATCCCAGGGAATATCAATCTGTGGTGCCTCATCCGGGCTCTCTGCTTTTTTTCGTTTCACTTCATAGGAACGAAATCCGCGTACACTCTTGGTTTTAAGAACCACTTCGTCGGTAGCGCGAATAATCTCTGAACGAATCCGGGCAAAAAAAGCAAAATCATCCGTCTTTGCTCCCAGATGCGGTTCCTGAATAATGCGATCAATGGTACCAAGACGCAGATTATCTGCCGCTGTAATATTGAGCTGGCGGGCACAGCGTTCGATCAGTTCCGGGGCCACCTTCTGTCCTTCCCGAACCCGACCCTCAATGGCAGCAGCCCCTTCAGGAGAAATAACAGAGTAGTAGCCATGAGAGAACATAAGACGAAAATCACTCATTCCCACAGCCTCAGCTCCACCTGACCCCCCTTCTGATATCACTGAAATCATGGGAACGCGTAACTTGGTCATGGTATAGAGGTTACGGGCAATTTGCTGGGCCGCCCCAGGATACTCCTCAACAGGGTAGGAACCTGGTGTAAAAATATAAAAATGGATAGGAATTCCCTCGGTCTCAGCCACCTTCATATATCGCATGGCTTTTTCGTTGCCCCAGGGCTTACAGGAGCCACCATTACGAAATTCTTCGCCGTGGCCTACTTCCTGACCGATAATCATGACCGGTGAGGTGTAGGGCTTTTTCTTAATCCGTCGCACAATATTGGCCTTGGCAACCACCAGGGCAGGATCAATATTGGCCTCCCCTTCGCCACCAAGTTCGGAATGCTCTTCATACACGTTTTCCAGAATATCTTTGAGGGAAAATCGTAACGGTGAACGAACAATGCGAACCCGCTCCATAGAGGTCAAACCTTCTTCACAGCGTTCTTCAAGAAATCGAACCGAGTCTTCCAGTTTTTCAAGTCGCGCTCTGAACTCTGCTTTATTCAAATCAAAAACAGTATTTTTCAGCTGCTCGGCCTTTTTTTGGAATTCAGCGAGATTGCCCCAGTCAGCGCTATCTTTAATATGGATCAGATAGCCTATCCGCTGGTCAACCCTTTGGAGCTGTTTTATAAGATCATTCATTATAGATTATTTTGATATTCCTCTGCTGGGAGAGGAATGGGGGATTTATATAAAAACACAACAGGGAAAACACGCAGGTTTGCCCCTACGACATTTGGTATAAGAAAAGAAGTTTCTTGATGAATCCCTAAAACGTCAGGAGCCGGTCAAGATTCTTACGAAGATAGGCAAGATTGGTCAGGATAGCATCTCCTGAACTGTTAACCCCTTCTATGCAAGAAGCATCAATAAACTGTCGAGCCCGTTCTTTGGCCTCTTCTAAAGTATCACCCCAGACCAGGGCCAGGGCCAGGTTGGGATCATATTCACTGGGAATTGGATATTCCCGGTCATTGGGCACATGGCTATAGGTAGCTGACCATTCATACTTGGGCAGATCAAAGCGGGTAATAGTACCGATCCAGGGGGCAAAATCACGCTGGGTATTTTCAGCAACTAACCGCAATTCAATACTTGCCCCGCGAAAAACCACGTCACTCTGTTGGTAGCCCATAGGCTCGCCAAGGGCAAGACGAATTTGCTCTCGAAGCAGATTTGGGTGTTTATTATCAAGATAACTTATTCGGGCTGAAACATCGTTTTCCACCTGAATACGGGTATTAACCTCCAGCAGATACGGTTTACCACTCCGGCTGACAATCCATTCCCAGGTTCCGACGTTATCATATTTCACATAATCAGCCAGCTTCAGTGAGTTTTTAACAATACTGTCTAAAACCTGCTCTGCATTAAAATCATAATCAAAGCAAGAGGTATGAAAGCCAGGTGCCGCTTCAACCCGCTTTTGTCGGCCAGTGGACTGAATCGTACAGTTTCGGGAACTGAAATGAATCCGTTCATCATGGCGTGAGCAAACCAACTGCACTTCAAGATGATTAAAATCCCGAAGTCGTTGCTCAATCAACACTCCACCATCACCAAACTGACGCTTGGCATAGTTTTGTACTTGCCTGTAAACACGACGGAAATGCTCAATCCTGTTTACTTCCTCAATCCCCATGCCCCCACCACCTGCGGCTGCCTTAATCAGGATAGCAGGGTTGGGTTCATCTTCATCCTTTTGGATATCAAAAAGATGCTGGGCAACCTCCTCAGCCTCCATCTCATTATAAATAGGCGCAGAGGTTCCTGGAATAGTAGGGATTCCTAGTTTATTGGCAACCCGTTTGGTGTTAATTTTATCACCAAGATCCCGAATAACCTCCCAGCTCGGACCAATAAACACAAGCGGTCGGTCACGAACCGTTACGCGGCGGGCAAAACGATAATCTTCCGAAAAAAAACCATACCCTGGATGAATTGCTGTACACTCAGTATGATCTGCCACAGACAGCACATCATTGGGATCAGTGTAACTGGCCACACGCCATGCATTCTGATCATTACCATTGAGCCGATTACGCTGTACATGTTCAGAGTCACGATCAGCATCAGTATAGATAATCGTATATTCAAGGCCGAGATCTTGACAGGCCTCCATAATGCGGATAGCTATCTCACCGCGATTAGCAATCAGTACTTTGCCTTGCACAAACAACCTCTTTAAGCTTTATCTATTGTTGAATAATTCGAACCCCTGATCCCCGCAAAAATGTGCTTGCATTCCTGCTGAGAAAACAAAGACAGAATTCGAGCATACCTTGCTGGTAATTTCTCATTCTACCCCACCTTCGGCAAGTTGAAAAGTTGTAAATAGAAATTCGCAAATAGAAAGGAACAGATATCCATTTCTGACTAAGGATAATCATCGGGTTTTCGACAAATTTCTTGACTTTCTTTGTCTATTTTCTAGTGTTAGAATAGTATATAATCAGTACCATCACATAACAACCATGTAATAAAACTTCCTTATGGTAAAATCGTGTGAAAAATATGGCTGAAAAAGAGGAGGATAACGGTGGAAAATCATATTGGAACCGTTTGAAGTCTCTGGTCAAATTGAAACGATCTCCTGATACCACACAGGCATTAGAGTACGAAATCCAGGGATTACTGGAAGACGGCGAAGAGCAGGGTTTGATCAGCTGCCATGAAGAACAACTGATCAACTCTATTTTTCATTTCCGGGCCACTGTGGCCTCTGAAATCATGACGCCAACAGCAGAAATCGTTCGTATTAACCTGCACAGTTCTGTTCAGGAAGCAGTGGCTCTTATTAATCAGGAGGGATACACCAGAATACCGGTCTTTCGTAAAAACCAGGATAATATTATTGGGATTCTCCACGCAAAAGACCTGCTTCGCACCTTTGAGCAACACACTGAAACAGAGAGTGATTTAAAAAACTATTTGAATCCTCCCATGATTATTTCCGAATCCAAGCCAATCACTGAACTCCTGCGGGAATTTCAGGAGCAAAAAAACCATATGGCTGTGGTTGCAGATGAGTTTGGCGGAGTTCGTGGCCTGATCACCCTGGAAGATGTTATAGAAGAAATTGTTGGCGATATTGATGACGAGCATGACCAGGAAGAACGAGAGCTTATGCAGGTTGATCAACACACTGTTGTTGTAGATGCTAAAATTGATATTGAAGAAGTGGAAAATCATTTCCAATGCCAATTACCTGATGGCCCTTATGAGTCAATTGGCGGGCTTGTCATGCATAGCCTGGGGCGTATGCCGGAAAACGGGGAAACGGTCAACGCACCTCCTCTGACACTCACGGTTCTTGTGGCAAATCCACGCAAGGTTCGTACGGTAAGAATCCGTAAAATATAATGACAACAACATCTACATCTACAGCATCCACTTTGGAGCCATTGAATGGGTACAGTCCGTATATACGGGCACTGCTCTCAGCAGTCCTGCTCACCTTGGCTATGCCTGGAATAACAGGCTGGTGGCCTCTCCTCTTTATTGCCCTTATTCCTCTGTTTTCTGCACTTGGCCGCTTATCAATACAACAAAGCCTCTTCACTGGGCTACTCTGTGGATTGCTCTACTACACCAGTCTGCTCTACTGGATTATTGCCGTACTCAAACGCTACGGTGGTTTTCATCCTGCACTTGCTGCTGCTGCCCTTTTTGCATTAGCCTTTTATATGACAGTTTATTTTTCTTTGTTCTGCGTACTGGCCAATCATATGCTGGCCCAGTCCGCTTCAAGAGGAAAATCCGTTGCACTTCTCCTTCTTATTGCACCAACACTCTGGATTGGTCTTGATTTTCTTCGCGGTATACTCTTTACCGGCATCCCCTGGATGGATCTGGGCTATGCCTTATACCGTCAGCCATTATTAATTCAGGCCGCAGACCTGGGCGGACACCACCTCATCAGCTTTGCTGTTATCCTGGTCAATGCCTTATTATTTTGGCTCGCAGACAGGATACATGCTTTTTTTTCCTCTGCTTCAGCTGGCTCTGACTACCATTTTGCACCTCCTGTTATTGTTTTTCTCTTGCTTGTCTGCCTTGGTGGTTATTCAACGGTTCGATATCAGCAGATTTCTTCTGACACAGCTGCTACTGATACTGCTATTATCAGTGTTGTACAGGGAAATATCGAACAACATCTGAAATGGTCGCCTCATCATAAAGAAAAAACCGTGGACCAATACCTTTCACTCTCTGCCCACGCTTTTCAGGAAGAGGATAAACCTGCCCTGCTTGTCTGGCCAGAAACAGCGCTTCCCTTCTATCCTGCTCGCGAACCCCTGATGGATAAAATCCGGGATTTTATTCAGGCCCATGACGTTCTCCTGCTCACTGGCTCCCCCTACTTCATTGTAACCCCACAAGAACAAACACCTGTCTCCTATTACAACAGCGCCCTGCTCCTGGACCATTCCGGTCGGGTTTATTCCCGTTATAACAAACAACATCTTGTTCCCTTTGGAGAATATGTTCCATTGCGCACCTATCTCTGGTTTATCAAGCCACTGGTTGAAATAGTAGGAGATTTCACACCAGGTGATTCATTTAAACCCCTTGTAGCAGAGAATATTAAAGCTGGTGTGCTGATCTGTTTTGAATCAATCTTTCCAGATATTGCCCGCCAGGAAACCACAGAAGGAGCTAACCTGCTGGTCAATCTCACCAATGACGCCTGGTACGGTGAATCTAGTGCGCCCTATCACTCCTGGGCCATGACAGTCTTTCGAGCCGTAGAAAACAGGCGTGGTCTGGTACGAGCCGCAAATACCGGGATCAGTGGTTTTGTCAGCCCCACAGGAGAAATTCTTCAGGAAACTGCTTTATTCAAGGCCCTGGCAACCAACGCAAAAATGCCTTTACTCAGCCACCATACTCTTTTCACCTGTGGTGGATATCGTTTTGCCATCCTCTGTTTGACCCTAATCCCTACTTTGCTGTATTTTTCAGCACGTAAAAAAAGAAAAGAATAAGCTAGCAACGTCTATGAGCTTAATGAGAATTATCACAACAAATGCATTGAACAACCTGTTGAGACATTCTGGAGGGCGAACCAAAGTGACACGAAAAAAAATGTACATCGGCGTTAGCCAGGATGGAGACGGAACCTGGCGATTCACCGTGCGCAAGGCCAATGGGAAAATAAAAACCGGGCTCGGGCATAGTACTGCCAAAGTTGCAGCCTTAATGCGGGATGAATATATTCTCAAACATAGGCTGGAAGAAAAAAGTAACTTTCCTGTCAAACGCATGGCCAGAATGCGCAATGAGGCCTATGAACAAATGTTTGGGACCTTGCAAGAAGACTTTCCTGAACATCCTTGATGTTCGTACCTTTTCTCTTTTCCTGAAGGACGAATATACAATAACTTCCATCTGCCCCCTTGGAAAGGGACAACAAAAAATGAACGTTGATTGGGCGTCTCCAAAGAGTCCATCAATACTTTTCATACAAATAGAAAGGAACACGAATATGGCTGAACTGAACGAAACAGCAGAAACAAAACAAAAACTCCAGGAACTGAAAGAGAAAATGCTCACCCTGAAGGAGCATCTTTGACTTAGATGGCAAGAAGCTCGACATTCAACGCCTGGAGTCTGAATCTCTGGAGCCAAATTTCTGGAACGACCAGACCAATGCCAAAAAGGTCCAAAAACAACTGGGCCAATTACAGGATCTGGTCAAGAACTGGGAGCAAAACTTTGATGACTTAGAAGAAGCTGACATGCTTCTGGAAATGGCTGTTGAAGAACAGGACCTGGATACTCAGAAAGAGGTTACATCCTCCTTAAGCCAGTTGAGGAAACGGGTGGACCTGGTTGAGCTGGAATGCATGTTTGATGGTGAACATGATGACAGCAATGCCTTGTTGACCATTCATGCTGGCGCAGGCGGCACTGAAGCCCAGGATTGGGTGGGTATCCTTATGCGCATGTATCTGCGCTGGGCAGAGACGCATGTTTTTACCACTGAAATCCTTGATTATCTACCTGGAGACGAAGCTGGTACAAAATCGGTCACTATTCGTATTAAAGGAAAAAACGCTTACGGCTATACCCGCTCTGAAGTGGGTATTCATCGCTTGGTGCGCATTTCACCCTTTGATTCTTCCGGGCGGCGGCATACCTCCTTTGCCTCAGTCATGGTTCTACCGGAACTGGATGATACCATAGAGATAAAAATTGATGAAAAGGACCTGCGGGTAGATACCTACCGGGCCAGCGGTGCTGGGGGGCAGCATGTGAATAAAACTGACTCAGCTATCCGGCTCACTCATATTCCCACAAATATTGTTGTCCAGTGCCAGAATGAACGTTCTCAGCACCGCAATAAGGATATGGCCATGAAAATGCTCATGGCTCGGCTCTATGAAAAACAGCAGGAGAAACAGGCCAAGGCCCAGGAAAATTTGCAAGGTGATAAGAAAGAGATCGCCTGGGGGAGTCAGATCCGCTCCTATGTGCTCCAACCCTACCGCTTGATCAAAGATCATCGGACAGATCTGGAGGAAGGTAATGTGGATGCTGTACTGGATGGACGGCTGGATCCCTTTATTAAGGCCTTTCTGCTTTGGCAACCGAGATAAACTGTGCCAAGTGCGGAGCATGTGCTGTGGTTTGCCCGGTTTTCCGAGTGGATGGACGGGAGATGCTGACTGCCCGAGGCAAAATGCATCTCCTGAACACGACATTAGCTGCACAGCCCTCTGGTGTCTTTGAGGACCGCTTTTCCCGTTGCTTGCTCTGCGGGGCCTGCGAACAGACCTGTCCCCGGCAGTTACCGATCACAGAGATTATTTCTCAGGCCCGCAGTACCTTTTCCCGTTTTTACGGACCCAATGGCTTGAAAAAAGCTGCGGTCTGCACCGCATTAAGCAGCCCGGAGCTTTTAAAAGGATTGGTCAACACAGGCATCAGACTCCAACGCCTCAATGCCCTGCTTCCCCTGCCTGCTCATTCAGGTCTGCGCCTGAAACTGGGTCTGCTGGATGAACACTCAGTCTCTCAGCCTCCCTACGTTCAACCTTCTCCAGGAAAAGAGAACGACGATACATCTCCAATATCTCCGCAAAATACCTCTGGCACTCTCAGTTATTTTACTGGCTGCGTTGCCCGTCATATCCAGCCTTCTATTGCGCAAGCAACCCAATCCTTGTTACACTGGTGCGGACTATCAATTGTTCATACCCCGACTGATCAATGCTGCTGCGGTCTGGCCGCCTGGAGTGCTGGTAAAAGGAAGCAGGCTCGTGAGCTGGCTCAAAAAAATATCCAGGCATTTTCCAGATCAGATGGGCCGATTATCACCTCCTGCGCCTCCTGCTCTTCCCATCTTCTTACTTACCCTACCCTGTTTACCAAGGATGATCCCTGGCATGACAAGGCATTGGCCTTTGCTGATAGGGTTCAGGAATTCACCTCGTTCTTTGATGGCAAACTGCCTGAACTTTGCTGTGTTGAGAATTCCCAGCATCCCGAACAACGGGTTTTCTATCATGATCCCTGTCATCTTCGCTTTAAAGAGAAAGGAATGAGTACACCGCGTTCGCTTTTGCAAAAAACCGGGGTGCAGCTTGTTGATCCAGAGGATGGGCCACGCTGCTGCGGACAAGGCGGGCTTTTTCATATTGCCTGCCCAGAGCATTCTTTGGAGATATTTGAGAAAAGCAGCAAACAGGCTCTTGCCGGTTCACCAGACTCTATCACGACTACCTGTTCGGGTTGTTTGATGCAGTTTCAGGAGGGGATAGCACGGCAGGGGCAGCAGGTTAGGGTTGTGCATATGGCGATACTGCTGACAGATTTCTTGGGCAAGCACACATGAACAGTAGACAAAGCAGCAGACCAGACATCAAACCAGGATCTCAAACCAAGCGATTCTATGGAGAGGCCGTCTTTTCATCTTTTGCCTCTTCATTCTGACGAAGAACCATTTCAAAACGCTGGATAGTTGAATCCTTAGTTTTTTTAACCACCTCAATTGGACTTGCATAAGGCTCAAAGCCGTCAGCAGAGACCCGGAGTTGATGTTCACCAAGGGTGAGTTGCCACTTGGTTGAAGCGTCCTCCTCACTTACTGTTCTCAGGCGGTTTCTATACACCAGTTTACGATCAATATAGAGTTCATAATAATGAAGTTGATTATAGAATTCAGGGTCATTGCAATCCTTATCAGTATCACCTTTAATTATTTTCGGTGATATATGTATAAGCGCAGTGTCTGGGGTGTCTGGTGATTCCTGAGCTTCCTCAGATTCCTCAGATTCCTGAGATTGTTGTGACATGCTATTACAACCAAAACAGATTAACAAGCAAACCCAAAAAACAGAGATGGTGAATAGTCTCATAACTCTTCCCTGTGGTTACGTTACACTCTATGCATTCTGTATCAACTAACAGCGTCAGAAATAGTAATTCTTACATAAGAGTATTGCAAGCACGAAAAAAGCACAAGTCAATGTTGCTTGACTGCCGTTTCTCCAGCGCAGCTTCAGTCGAATCCTGGCACTTATTTGTTTAAAGAGCTATCCAAAAGCCATAACCTTTGCTAAAATCCTTTTCGTCGGACAATTCTCTTGGTACCATTCTCGCACCTGCCTATTATCTTTCCAGGACCTGGTCGATCCTTATCCACAATATCAAGAACAAATGTGGCTACGCCTGCGGCGACAAGCTTAGCAGCTATCTCGGACTTCAGCTCCTCACAGTCTTTAATACCATATGCAAGTGTTATAGAAGACCGGACCGGTATATTTGCCTCCACATCTCTAGACACAGGACCAACCGCCGGAGTACGCACTATCCTCTTTGTCCCGTTCTCACAACTACCTACTATTTTTCCGGCACCTGCCCAATCCTTATCTACAATAGCAATAACAGCCGGGGATATACCTGCGGTGCCCAGCTTTGTCGCTATCTCAGACCTCAGCTCTTCACATTGTTTACTACCGCTTGCATGTGATGCGGAGGGACGACGAGGTGCAGAAGTCGGCACCGACATACGGCGCACTATCCTCTTTGTTCCTCCCTGACAGCGCCCTATTATTCTTCCAGGACCAGTCCGGTCCTTATCCACTATCTCAAGCACAAATGAGGATACACCTGCGGCAACAAGCTTTGCAGCTATCTCAGACTTCAATTCCTCACAGTCTTTAATAGCCGCGGTAGCCCTCCCCACGCTCAAGATAATTACACAAAACACAACAACGCTCTTCACTAGTTCCTCTCCATCATTTTCCCAGGAGGTCCACCCCCCCTGTCAACAGAAGATGAACCGTATAATATTTACTAGATATATTATCTAATTGCATACCAAAGGGAGAGTCAAGCACTTAAAACTAAGTCTCTAAAAACTGCCTAATCTGTCTTCTGATTGTCTTGACAAAAGGACCGTCGCTTTTTAAGATAAGAAATCGTATCAACCCAACGGTTATCTTGCGAAGAAAAATTAAAATCAATTTGCCACAGGCTAGGTATCCTTCCAACAATCATGAGCAGCTGCTCCCAGCCCATAACAGAATAATCACCAATATACGCAATGGACAAAATACGAATCAACGGTGGACGCCCGCTCCAGGGAAGTGTCAAAGTCAGCGGTGCAAAAAACGCTGCCCTGCCCTTGCTGGCAGCCACCATCCTGGCACCAGGAACATACACTCTGCATAATGTCCCGGACCTCCGGGATACCCGCACTATGCTCATGCTCCTCCAGACCTTAGGTGCAAGCTGGGAACGCTCTGGCGGTTCGCTCCGGATCAACACCAGCGAACTGACCGGTGCAGAAGCTCCCTACGAGATGGTTAAAACCATGCGAGCCTCAGTCCTTGTGCTCGGCCCTCTGCTCACCCGGGCAGGTTGTGCCAGGGTTTCCCTGCCTGGCGGTTGCGCCATCGGTGCCCGTCCCATTAATTTTCATTTGCGCGGTTTTGAGCAACTTGGCGCAACCACCCATCTTGCCAGCGGTTATGTGGAAGCACGGGTTGAAGGAGAACTGACAGGGAATAGCATCTCTTTTGATATCCCTTCAGTCACAGGCACAGAAAACGTGCTCATGGCTTCAGTCAAGGCAAAAGGAATAACAATTATCCGTAATGCAGCCAAAGAACCTGAAGTGGGAAATCTTATTGATATGCTGACTGCAATGGGAGCAAAGATTGAAGGCCAGGATACAGACTGCCTGACAGTCACCGGCGTCAACTCGTTACAGGCCACAGAGGCAACGATCATCCCGGACCGTATTGAAGCAGGCACCTATGCCATTGCAGTGGGAGCAACTGGTGGAGAACTTGAAATTACGGACTGCGATCCATCCCACCTACCTGTTCTTATGGAGAAACTCCGTTCCACAGGTATGAGTATAGAGGCAAAAGCAAGCAGCATTATTGCTTCCTGCCCAGTCAATGTACAGGGAACCAGCTGTCCTTTACAGGCCGTTGATATCACCACCATGCCGTTTCCTGGTTTCCCCACCGATCTTCAGGCCCAGTTCATGGCCTTGATGGTCCAATGTAAGGGCACCTCTATTATCCATGAAACCATCTTTGAAAATCGCTTTATGCATGTTGCCGAGCTACAACGACTGGGGGCGAAAATCAGTATTGACGGAGCCACAGCCATTGTCAACGGAATTGACCGTAACAAGCTCATCGGCGCCCCTATCATGGCAACCGACCTGCGGGCCTCTGCCTCCCTGGTGGTTGCAGGTCTGGTAGCCTCCGGCGTAACAGAAATATCACGAATCTATCATCTTGAACGAGGGTATGAAAATATGGTAGATAAACTCCGCCGGGTTGGTGCTGCAATCGAACAGTTTGCAGGCTAGCCTCTTATTCCCTTAATGTTCCTTACCTCCATCGCCAACATCTGCTGTTGGCAATGCCGGGAGAGGTAACCGTATTTCAACAATACTGCCCTCTTCCGGCTCTAACAAGTCAACTACACCACTGTGCTGCTCAACAAATTGCTGGACAATGGCCAGTCCAAGACCTGCACTATCTTCCCGTGTTGAAAAGAAAGGGATAAAAGCCTTCTTTCGTATCGTATCCGTAAAACCAGTGCCCTTATCAATAACTGCAATACAGAGAGTTGACGAATCTTCCTGGGCGTCCCTAACCTGAACAAGAACAGGCTCAATGCAGTCCTTTGAAGCAAAACAGCTGTTTTGTAGGAGATGAACTAACATAATCTGCACCTGCTGTCTATCCCCCCAACAATCAAGATGTTCCGGGATATCAGTCTGAATAGTACAACCAGGATAACGTGATTTTTTCCCCTGTATCTGACGGACTGCCTCAAGAACCACCCTTTTCAGGTTAAACCACTCCGGCTCCAGCTCCTTGGGATGGGAAAATTGAAGAAAATCATTAATGGTCTTCTCCATACGATCTGTTTCCCGCAGGATGATATCTATTAAATGACGGTTGGTACTGATGATGGGATCATCAGATTCCTTGAGCCTTTCCAGGATATGCACATGCAAAATCTGGGCAGAACCTGAGATAGCTGCTAAAGGATTGCGAAAATCATGGGCAACAGCACCACTTAACTCACCAATGGTTGCCATTTTCTCACTATCCCGAACCTGCTGTTCCATCTTTTCAAGCAAACTGATATCCTGCATGGTGATAACCTTGCACCGAGCATCTTCCTGCTCATACAGGGCCTCTGGGTCAGAGGGCAAGTTGAGCTGGGCCAGGGTGAATCGTACTCTGATTGACCGACCATCATGCCTGATCAAGTCAACAGTCTGTTTACTCTCATCATTCTCTTCAAGAATAACTGCAGGAAAAAAGGAATCAAAAGGCAGGCCGATAATTTTCCCAGCAGAAAACCCTGTGATTTTTTCAAAGGCAATATTGCAGGATGTGACTAAATGCCGTCCATCAACAGTGATTATACCGGTATTGATATCATCAAAGATCTGCTTATACAAAAGATTAAGCCGATCAAACTGGACCGAAGTCCTGGTCAGGGCCTCTTCAGTCGTACGCAACCTGGCAGCAACAATGCTGCTTGATACCCCAATAACATAAAAAACAACCACATAAACTGCAAATTTATTCAGAACATCAAGAAAATGATCTGGTGGAATATAGTTTGTGTGCGAGTAAAAGGGAGGAATATATTCAAAATACTCACTCAGCAAAATTGCCCCGTACAAAAGAGAAGAGGCTGTGGCAGCCAACAGGCTGCCGATCCGATTAAGATTCAACCCACCTACAAGGACGGGGAAAATAAAAATCGGACGAAAGATTGATTGGCTACAACCTGTGCCCAGAACCAATAAGGCAGAAAATACTGTATCAGAAAGGACCTGGATAAGTCCAAACCGGGGTAAATGCTTTTTTCTGGTTTGCAGCAGACCAGTAGACCCAATAGAGTAGATAAACACCACAGAAAGAAAGGCCATGGTCACAGAACTGGGCGGCAAGATAACATCACGCCCCAGGTGCTGCAATACCACTGTCACCGCAATCAACAGAGTAAAGAGCATGACCCTTGTCATGATCATCCAACCCAGATGACGACGCAGTTGTTCGCTTGAATCCTGCACAGGGGTTAATTCTCTGATAAGTTTATTAATAGGCATAATATATATTCTTGAAAGCGTTTCCCTCGGCCTGCGGCCGAGACCAAACCTAAAAATAACAAAGAGATAAAAACTTGTTATTTAGAAGAAGATTGATGAAAAAGTATGGTCAATACAAAATCAGCAGAGCCCTTTCTCTCCCTTTTCACTCAATCTCATATTTTTTCGTTTTATAACGTAAGGACCTGAAACTGATTTTAAGCAGTTCAGCAGCCCGCATTTTTGAACCTTCAGCCGCTTCAAGGGCATGTCTGATCATTCTGGTTTCCAAATCAACCAGAATATCCTCTATACCTCGGCTAAAAAGCTCCTGTTCATCCTGGGCCCCGACAAACAACGGTTCTTGCTGCATACCAGTCCTCTCTTTTCGGGAAAGGATAAGGCTTTCTGGCAAGATAATATTGGATGCTTCCAGAGCGACTCCGCGTTCGATAATATTCTCCAATTCCCGTACATTACCAGGAAAATTATATTCCATCAGAACTTCGAGGCCATACGATGAAATCGTCTGCACCTCTTTACCCAGGAGTTTGGAATATTTTTTCAGAAAATAATCCACCAGCAGCGGAACATCTCCCTTGCGCTCTCTCAACGGAGGCACCCGGATCGGAACAACAGCCAGCCGGTAAAAAAGATCTTCCCGAAAGCGTTTTTCCATAATTTCATCTTCCAGGTTGCGATTGGTTGCTGAAACAATCCGGACATTGACCTGTTTTGTCTTGGTCGAGCCCACAGGCATAAACTCACGCTCTTGCAATACCCGCAAAAGTTTGGTTTGGATAATCGGGGTGAGTTCGCCAATCTCATCAAGAAAGGCTGTACCAGAATCAGCCTGCTGAAAAAGACCTGCCTTATTGGCTACAGCCCCTGTAAAAGAGCCTTTGACATGGCCAAAAAGTTCACTTTCAAGAAGGCTCTCAGGAATAGCACTGCATGTGATAGGGACAAAGGGATTTGAGGCAACATTGGAATGTTCATGAATGGCCTTGGCAACCAGTTCTTTTCCGGTTCCTGATTCACCGTAAATAAGGACACTGGCCGGGGTGGGGGCAACGCGCCTGATCAGATCATAAATCCTGAGCATCTCAGGGCTTGAACCAATAATCCCTGAAAAATCATTCTCTTCCTCTGTTCGTTCTGCTGATGTTTTTCGCTGAACAGCGGTACTGATGACCTTTTTTATTTCATCAACATGAAAGGGCTTAGTGATGTAATCAAAGGCCCCCTGCTTCATTGCCTGCACAGCATCATCAGGTGAAGCATAGGCCGTGATCATAACTACAGGCAGGTCAGGAAAATACTGTTTCAGCTCTGTAAGTAATTCAAGTCCGTTCATGCCGGGCATACGAATGTCCGTTATAACAATATCAAACGGACTTTCAACCGAATTTTTAACAGCAAAGTCCAAGGCCTTGGCTGCATTCGGCGCAACAGTAACTTCGTATCCCTCATTCTCAAAAAGAATCTTGAGAAAATCACGCATACTTAACTCGTCATCTACAATAAGAATACGGGGCATGGTATGTTGTTTCTCTCATGTACTTTGCACTACGGCGTTACTTTTTACCCAAAAAAAGGAGGATTTAAAAATCTTCCCCTTTCCTGAACATCACTCTCCTGCGACTACATGACATTTCCTCATATTTTTTCTCGCATATATTCGCATATACTTTTTATAATCTATCAATGAATTGCCCTATCCGTCAATCATTATCCATCTGCCACTCCTCCAAGAGGCACAAGTGTGGGTAAAACATTACAGGGGAAGAGCAGGAAAAAACTTAACATCAATTTATGAATAGGGTATGTTGCAGTCTACAATAATCTCCCTGAGCCTTTTAAAAAATAAAAAATGAGTAATCCTGATTCACTATCACAAAGCACTCTTATAGAACATCTTGCAGAACTGCGTTCCTGCCTGATAATTTCACTGGCAGCAACAGCAGCTGGTTTTGCTGCTGCCTACTCTTTTATCCAACCTCTTGCTGATTGGTTTTTCCAACCACTTATACAAGTGCTTCCTGCCAACAAGAGCCTTATCTTTACCGCGTATCAAGAAGGTTTTTTTTTTATCTGAAGCTCGCTCTGGTTGCAGGCGTCCTGCTTGCCAGCCCTGTTATCTTTCACCAAATCTGGCGTTTTATCGCACCCGGCTTATATCAGCATGAAAAAAAGGTGTTAGTGCCATTCACTGTCGTTTCCACCTGCTGCTTTCTTGGCGGTGCTGCCTTTGGCTATTTTGTCGTTTTTCCACCAGCCTTTCGCTTTCTGATCAGCTATTCCAGTGAATTTCTGGATCCTATGCCAGCGGTCAGTGAATATTTTTCCCTTGCCCTGCGCCTGCTTCTTGCCTTTGGTGTTATTTTTGAACTCCCGGTCTTTATGGTTTTTTTGGCCAAACTTGCCATTGTTGATGCGCCATTTTTGGCAAAAAATCGCAAATACGCCTTGCTTCTTGCCTTTATCATTGCAGCTATTGTGACCCCAACTCCGGATGTGGTGAATCAATTACTCATGGCTGGCCCTCTGGTTGTTTTGTATGAAATCAGTATTATCGCAGTTCGTTTTTTTGCCCGCACTCCTTTAGCTGGACTTGAGCAAGAGGAACATGATGAGCATGATGAAAACAATACAAATAATGAGAATAACACTGCCTGATGACAACATTTTTTGAAATATAAATCAGGGAGGCAGCAAAAAAGTCAAATTCCATTCATTCACAAGGGATATCAGCTATTCCCGACCCAAAACACCTTAACATCGTAACCGTTCACCCCCCTCATTCCACACAAAAAAAGATTGGACAAAAAAAGAAGATCACGATAGTTTAAGGGTCACAACGTTTTTTACGAGATCTATCCACGTTCTGAGTTCGCATGCACCTATCCAGAGAAGAGTTGCGAAAAATAGATAA
>NZ_JALAAI010000045.1:0-26555 GCF_052785085.1 Candidatus Electrothrix sp. | reverse complement strand
AAAACAAACAACCAGAGGGTAACCTAACTTTTCAAACATGTCTAAATTGAAGAGGCGGGATAGTTGCGCCCAAAATTTCTCATTGCGCTATTCTCATATTGAAAAAAGTTTAGGCTCTGAATTGCTGCAAAAGTCAAAGGAGAACATCCGAGTCTTAGTGCCTATGTAGATTTGCGAGAACCGTTCACCAAGTTCAACACGCGCGTAAACGATAAAGTTGCTCGACTTGTCAAGTTCCGAGACAGAGAGGGATGAGCCGATTTTGCGCAGTGTCGCTTGCAGTGCGTTCGCGAGTCCTCCTTGCTCAATCAGCTCGGGGTACAGTTCAGGGATGTCTTTTGCAATTTCCATACTCTTACAGTTTCCGAGGCCGCTACCCACCAATTATAAAACCTTCGGCTCTAATAACAGATGATATTTCACCATCCAGTACCAGTCATGAAACCTGATTGTCAACAGAGAGTTGCATAAAACAAGAACAGGCACGGTTCAGGAAGGCAAAAAAATATCCCCACCGCAATACTGCGACAGGAGTAGGACAACCGGTTAGGGCAGGTGCTGACGAAGAACTAAGCAGTTGCAGGAACAAATCGAACTATCTCAACAGAGATTCTCTTTTCAACAGAATGCTTTTTTGAAAGATATTCGTCAACCGCATCAAGTGTCTTCGCATGGAAATATCGCTCTCCGCACTCTGTACAGACTTCAGCTTGGACATTTTCAACAATATAGAGTTTCTTGTTCATCCAATGCTGACGTTTGACATTCCTGCTGCGTGTAACTCCTTCACAAAATTCGCAGATCATCATTTCACCTATCTGTCCTCGGTCGTTAACGACTTGGCCAGTCGGATGGCTGTTGCCTCGTCGTTAGCCGGGATTCGAATTATCCCGCTTGAGACTGCCTCCCTCACAATTGGTTCTGCGACGACTTTCCCATTAATTGTAATCACGATTTTGTGATCAATACTGGTCTTTGTCAGCTCCTCCAACTCCCGTGCTTTGGGCTGTCCCAGGACAACTTCCAATAAGACAGGATAATTGCGACTGAAAACAACCTTAACCGACACGGTGTCAGCACTCACGATATCAAACGACTTGAACTGCTCTGCCTGTACAGTGGTTACAACCAGACCAATAACGATTATCAACCATAATGCCTTTACGTTTGTCATCTTTTCTCTGGATCATTGATTGTCAGGGATGCTGTCTCTGTTCTTTATATAAAAGAGTATCAGCAATGAAACCTGCCTGTCAACAAAGCGTTGCATGAAACAAGAAGAGGCGCGATTCAGCAAGGCAAAAAAATACCCCCGCCGCAATGCCGCAACAGGGGCAGGTGACATCACCCTTCGGCAAACCCCGTATACTTCCGTTTGTAAGGAGCCTGAAAACCGAGAACAATATCCTCCTTGGGCACACCGAGACTCATGAGTTCTTCGGCAATACCTATTTCTGTACCGTTATGCTGCACCCAAATCTTCCCCTTTTTTATATCGAAATGCAGTATACAACCGTGAACCCATTCATATCCGTCCCAACCGACCTGAAACAACTGGTAATGATTATGCTCTTTATCAAAAATATACTGTGTTTCAACAGAGTCAGAATCTGGTATCTGCTTTCCCAAGGCAAGAATAACATCCTGAATATAAGCTTGATAGCGCATTATTTTTTCTATTGTATCCATAAACGAATCTCCTCCTTCTCCGGGTCAAAGGTCAGCAAAGTCACGGCGTACTCGCTCAGGACGCTCTGCACGAACGGACGACGAAAGAAGGACTCATAGACATCCAGAGGAACAGCCAAAAACAAGCCGCGTTCCGGTTCTTTCTGTTTCAGGGCTACCCTGTAGTCCAGGTATTGTCCCAGTGCCGCATGAAAGTCCGAGAGAAAGGATGTGCCGAGAAAACTTTTTATTTCCACAGCTATTTTCACCCCTTCTTTGGATAAGGCATGTTTTACCTGCTGATGAAAAATATCCCGTGCCGACATGCATCCTCTCGCTGTTAGAGACCTATCTATTTTTTCTGCACAGTACCAGCAATGAAACCTGATTGTCAACAGGGCGTTGTATGAAACCAGAAGAGGCGCGGTTCAGGGAAGCAAAAAATCCCCCCGCCGCAGGACTGCAACAGGGTATGGTACATCCTCACCAGGGAAGATCCTGGTCAATCCAAACAAATATCTTATCACACTGTTTTGATTTCTTTACTTGAGCTGCTGTGATTCACCTGCTATGCTGTGATAAAAGCGGTAGCAAACCGCTCCATGCTTTTATCGGCAAAAACCAACAACAACAAAGAAAGGAGATATCCATGAAACGAGGGATTGTATCCACCGGAATACTTGCCCTGCTCATCGGTATGGCAGGCCAGGCCCAGGCAAGTCGTATTGGAATGCACGGGGCCTATTCAAACGGCGGTGATGTTGAAGAACCGGAAGTAGGTATTGGCGGGCAAATAGAATTTCCCATCAATCATATACTTTCTGTTGAATTTGCTGTAAGCTATTTTAGCGAAGAATTCGAAGGGAGTAACGGGACAACTATTGATCAGGACTTGACCTCATTCGGAGTATCTGCGGTCTTCAGAAGGGCATTAGGCCCGCAACTGGGAGGGTACATGCTCTTTGGTGCAGATTATAACACCATTGACACAGAGAGCAACTTCCATAATGTTAACATGGAGCTGGATGATGAGATCGGTTTTCACATCGGAACCGGCCTGAACCTCGCAATCAACTATAACATGGAACTGTTTGCTGAGTATCGCTATACCTTTCTGGAAACTGAAGGGGATGTAGAAATGACTGGCGGACTACTGGACGCTTCTCTCACAGATGGAGATTACGAGTATGATTTTGGTCTGGCTAAGCTCGGCCTGAACTTTCTTTTTTAAGGCAAGAACGAAAAACAAGGGCGATCACAAGGATCGCCCCTACCAACCGCTTGCATCCTCATCTTTCTTAACGCTGCCTCTTGGCCTTGCGATAACTGAGAATAACTGTCAGGCAAAATATTAAACCAAACAGGGTCGCGATTTGCCCATTAAACTGCGGACCTGCTGAGGTGCTGCGTAGCTCCCAGGTAATAACCATTGCAGCTCCGGTCACCATGCCAAAACAGGTGATCCCGGCATCAACATCCCCTTCCCCGGCCTTAATAACCTGACGAAAAGGACAACCGTCCACAATAACTGCTGCAAGACCAACCAGGACCATTGCCAGAAAACTCCAGAGATGACTGTGATGGGCACCGGGCTGGGCCTCCATACCAAGATTAAACTGACCCGTCAGCAAAGAAACCATCAGAGCAGAGACAAAGATGGCTACCACACCGCTGAACAGGGTTTTTTCCCGAAACAGGAAAAAATTGCGAATCCCACCGGTGATACAGAGTCCTGAATGCTGGGCCAAACCACCAATGATCAAGCCAACAGCCAGAGAGATCCACAGGGGTGCATGCTGGGCAGCTGGTCCTGAAAAACCCTGACGAATAAAAGCAGGCTTCAGAAAAAGAAAAATCAGCAGCAAAAGACCAATGGCAGGCAAGACATACCCGTTGATAGTCGGCATGCTCTGGGCACGATCCAATACCGAGCCCGCCCTGATGTATTTTCCACCCAGCCAGATGCCAAAGAGCATACCAAGCAGGGCTGCAACCGCTGTCAGGTCACCAGCTCCCAGGCGTAAAAGCATCTTGATGGGACACCCAATAAAGACTCCACAGCCCACGATCATAAAAAAACCAAGAAAAAAACGAATGAGCGGAGACGAGCCTCCAGTCACCCGAAACCGACGATTCTGCTTGGCCATAAAAAAGGCCCCAAGGAGAAACCCCACCAACTCAGGGCGGATATAGCTCATGCGAAGGCTATCCTGAAGCTGGATGGCTCCTGCCAGGTTTTCCAGAAAACATGAAATGCAGATTCCTGAATTGACTGGATTGCCCAAAAGGGACAAAAGAACAGCACCAGCTCCAAGTGCTATCCCTGTTATAATTGAAATATCTGGTAATTTTAAGCGACTCACTTATTCACACCCACCTGCTACTCTTCGTTGTAAATAGAGAAGCTCATCAAGAGCCTTTCTCATCTCTGTATCCTCGGGCCGCGACTTCAGTTCCTGGGCCAAAGTTTGCTTTGCTGCCTTCAGGTTATCCTTTATCTCCTCTCCAAGAAAAAGAGGAGTTTTATTATCAACAAAATCAGGTTCGCTGTCCACGGCCTGGCGATAGCTGGAGATCGCTTCCACCATGTTACCGTTATTATAGTGCAAGCGAGCCTGATAAATAAAGGAGCGTGGATTATCGGGGTGTTCCCTCTGCACCTTTTGCAGAACCTTTTGCGCAGCAGTATACTGTCTCATGCCAAAGAGTCGTTGTACCTCTTTGTAGATTTTCTTGTCCTGCTCCAATCGCTTCTGGTACATCTCTTCAGCCAGTTCCTTCCTGCTGACACCTGCTCCTTCCTCCTGCAATGCCGCTACTCCATGCTGAACCAGCATCACTGCGGTGATGACAATCAGCAAGGCCAACGAAACAAAGGTTACGCTGTCCAGAAGATTACCAAAGAATTTATCTTTTATACCCATAACTGCCTATGCGTTGAACTTCCCATCTTCGCAACGACGGGACTGCAAAAAAATATCCGGCAGAAAGCACGCTCTGCTTCAGCGGCCTTCAACCGGATGTTTGAAAACTCTTAAAAACTCGGTTCGTTGTTAGAGAATCGTTGTTAAAGAATGCCTGCTCCGCTCACCGGTGAAGTATAAAAATCACTCAGGTCAACCTTGCCCAGGGTTTCATCGCGCCCCTTATCCATGACCTTTTCCATGATTTTCTTTTCATCTGTTGTGCCCCACCAGTTGTTGCGGGCAATGATATCACTGTCCTGCCCTTCCAGCATAGAGATATTGTAGTTCTCGTTATCAGTAATATTATTATCACGTAGCAGGGCCACTTTGGTCGCATAGAAGATCACGCCTTTACCGTTCTTGCTAATATTGTTAAAACGAATAGCTGCGCGACCACCCTTTTTGACGTAAATACCAAAGAACGTATTCCCCGTGAACTCATTATGAGCAACAGGCGAAGCAGTACCGCCACCTACAATAATGCCACCGCCGTTTTCTGTCACCTGATTATAAAGAACCGGCATAGAACATCGCACCGCAACATCGGGCAGGTTCTTGCTGCCAATAGCAGTCCCATTATACTTTAATATATTGTTCAGCACAGCAACCTGTGAAGAATGGCAATGCACAGCGGTCTGCGCATACATGAGCTCGCAGTATTCAAGCAGGTTATCCACAGAACCGTAGAAGTTAATTGCTCCCCAGTCTCCAGGAGCAGGCTTTTTCTCAGCACTGGTAAAGACTATTTTTTCCTCTTTGGTTCCTTGGGCATACAATCTCCCCAAAACAAAGATCTCAGAGCGGGAGAAGTGGTTGTCCTTGTCTGTGTACATCTTCTCCGGTCCAAAGGGTTCAACTTTGGCAAAACGAACCGTGGTTCCAGGCATGATGATTAAGGTAGCGTTTTTGGCTACCTCCACATCGCCCTTTATCAAAATATCTCCGGACCAGATTGTATCCTTTTCAATAACCCCTTTTTCAACAACCTGTTCCTTTGCTATTCCGGATTGCAGGGTCAGAAAGGTCGCTGCAAGACCGACAAGCAGCGACAGTACTCTTTTTTTACTTATCATTGGCGTATTCCCGCTATATTTTCGATACAATAAAATTGGATGATTATTAATACTTGGTGTACGGAGGCATGTTACAGAGTTTCAGGTCTTCCCGAATTGCATCGTATTCGCTGTCAACAACCGGGGCAAAACCATCAATAAGCATCCGCTTGAGTACCTTGAGCGTCTCTCCGTCCACTGTCGCGACTTCATCATCCTTCAGATTCAGAGCGATATTTTTGACCTGCTCCTTCAGATCCGGATCGACTCCGGCCCTAGCACCAATGGTGCAGTACGGCATGGGGTCACTCTCAGCAATGATATTATAATCATCAATATCAATAATTCCCTCTTCCACAAGACGATCCAGATCGATACGCGGAGCAGCCCCAACATCGTATTTTCCGTATTCCACCCCGTAAATAACCTTATCATGTTTAGCAGCACCAGAAGGAATAGTGTACGAGGAGAAATCAGTTTCCGGGTTAAAATTATTATCCAGCATTAGAGCATACTGTGCCATGTATCCAAAAGGAGCCATAGCCGGACCAAAAACCATAGATTTACCACGCATATCTTCGATCGTCTCAATGCCGCTATCTTTACGGGCAATAAGCGCACCAGTGGCTTTATATCCATGCCTTCCGCGAATATCAACGGCCAGCAGGTCAGCCTTGTACTTCTCTTTCAGTAAAACAGCAACAATGGAGTTGACGTGAAAAAAATCAACTTCTTTGTTTTTAACCAGTTTCTCAAACTCAAAGGTATTTTCAAGAATCATCTCGACCCGGCGGCCCAGCTTTTTCTCAAGATAGGCGGTAAGAGGGGCAAAGCGTTCCTCAGACAGTTTACGACTGTCGCAAATCATATAACCGAAACGAATCGGTTTTTCATTGCTGATGGGTGTTACCGCTGGCTGATCGTTTTGTTCCGAAACAGCGGCGGGCTTAGTCGATTTGGCGGGTTTCTCAGCCTCCTTATCAGTCTTGCATGCCTGGAGAGAGAACACAGCAGTGATAAAAAGGATACATAAAACAATTTTCTTCATGTCGTTATATCTCAAATAATTTATATGGGATTCTCCCATCTTAAGAGACGGGATGGACGTCATTATAAAGCCTTGAAAAGGTCTGACAAACCAAACAGCTTTCAACAAGGTCAGGATTTACTGATTAACGCAATTTCCTTTTCAATCTCAGCTGCAGCTTCCGGGGTAGCTGCGAGCTTTTCCGCAGCCTCCAGCGCTTTTTTTGCAAGATCAGGTTGGTTGAGCTGTTTATGGGCCAGAGAAAGATGGACATGCACCAGCATGTCCTTGTCATTCAGGGCCAAGGCCCGCTCCAGATATTTAACAGCCTCAGCCCCTTTGTTTTGCCGAAGCAGGACAATCCCCATACCGTCAAGGGCATCGAAATTATTCGCATCCAGCTTTAAAACCTCCTCAAGCTGTTTCGTTGCCTCGGACAGCTCATTGGTTCGGAAGTAAGCCATGGCCAGGTTATTTCTGGTAGCAGTATCATCGGCATCCATATAGAGCAGCATCTTGTACTGCATGATCTGGACCGAGTCAGGGAGTTTGGAAATTCCCCCGTGTGCAGCAGCTGAACTCACTGAAAGCAGGAGGATCAGCACGGTGAAAAACAGATTTCGCATTTTTTCCTCTTTGTAAGAGATCAATAATGATCCAGTATTCTTTGATCAGATCAAATTCTTTGCCTTCAGGAAGTCTTTGGCAACACTCTCAGCATCTCCGTTCTCTGTCTGCTGCAGCAACTCTTCCAGAGCAGAATCATCAATCAGGTCGCCCATTTTATTGATAACACGATGTAAAATAGGAAATTTAGCTAAAGATTCCTGGTTGGCAACAGGTACAGCCATAGAGGCATCCTGCTGTTGCACCGGCCCTTTGTACCCAAAGGGCTTCAGCCAAACCAATCCTTCGTTTTCAATATAGTATTCCTTGACCAGACTGTATTTTTCCTGATCATCGCTTCCCTGATCATCACTGCTCATACCGGAAAGACCAGTGTTCACATAGTTAATGCAGATGTCGCTGGGGCATTCTGCGCCTGTGGCCTCCTCGCTATTAACGATATTCACTGTGGTCCCTGTTCGCTCTGTAATATAGGTTGCCATAATGTGGGCAATAAGCTGTTGTTCTGGAGACTCATTAACGGTCAGGTTCAGAATACGACCAACACAGCTGTGGCTTGTGGAGGTGAAGGTCAGCAGCAAGAAGAATGATGCTGTGAACAGAAGGGTGATTTTTTGTTGCATTGTCAGGTAACTCCTTTTTTATTGTCTTGATGAAAACCTTCACTTTATAGAGGAAGATTTGTTCTTCATAACAGTTTTCTTATAGGGTCAATTCCCCAAGTACGTTCCAAGTACGGTACAAAAAAAATATCATATTCACTAAAGCCAGTCCAGCAGTTTCCACCAGAAAAAATTAACTGGCAGAAGAAAAAAAACAGTAATCAGGGCCAGGAACAAACATACTTTTGCCGCATGAATGAGCTTCTCACCTGAGAGCTGCATGCCAACAACAATCGGAGGTGCCTGATAGGGCAACATAACGGTGGAAAAGCCCACAACCTGCATCATAAGCAAGGTCTTCACTGGCAAACCCGTGGCCTGGCCCAGGCTTTCAGAAAGCGGGGTGAAAACTGCCGGAACCGCTGGTAGAGTTGTCAGCATCCCTGTTACTGCTGACGCAAGACTGATCGACATATAATTCATAAAATCCTGCCCCTCACCCAAGGGCAGCAGACCTATAATCCGGGTCGCCAAAGTTCCTCCTAACCCGGTGTGATTGATCATCCCACCCACGCCAAGGATACCGGCAACGAAAATGATAGCCCCCCAGTTGACTTTCTGATTAAATGCCTTTTTTCCTACAATATCAATACCAGGCATCAGGAGAACAAGTGCTCCTCCCAGGGCAATCCAGGCTGGCGAAATATGATGAAGGAAATCGGTCACCCACAGGCCCAGCATACTAACCAGAACAAGTGACAGAATGACTTCATCACGGGAAAATCTTCCGGTTTTATGAGGCTCCTGTTCAGGGAGTTCTACTGGCGTATCTGGAAAAAAAAAGATAATCAGCGCGACAATCAGCACTGCTTTGATAAGACTTAATAAAGGAAAATGAAGAAAAAGATAGTCCCCGTAAAGAATAGAAAAATTATACTGGGTTTCCGCCATTCCCACGAGCACCATATTGGGCACATTAGCAGGCAGGATGCCAAAGGCAGGGATATATGTTCCAAGAATAATAGCCAGCAGCACACCAACCCGTCCCTTGGAGCCTTCCCTGAAATCAAAATGATCAGCAACTGACAAGGCAATAGGGGTCAGCAAAACCACCCGGCCCATAGCTGAGGGCATCAGAAAGCTAAACACCAGGCCCGCTGCTACCAATCCACTGATAATCTTAAAATAACTCCCATGCAGCCAGACAGCTGCGTAACGGCCAATCCTCGCTCCCAGACCAGTTGATGAAATTGCTATACCAATGACCAAGCCACCAAAAATCAGCCATATTGCCGCTGAACCAAAGCCTGCAAAGACTACCTCTGGCCCGGCAAGCGAGAACACCATCGCCAGCAGAAAAAAAAGCAGGGCTGTCAGGTGTTCTGGAATCAAAGCTGTTGCCCAAAACACCAGAGTGAGCAGGGCAAGGACACCGGCCTGGGCTGGTACTGATACACAGAAGGGAGAAAACTTCAGCAGCCAAACAACTCCAATAAGAGAAAGGATAACCAGGAGAAGCCGGAGGGTATTCGTATTTAAGCCAGAAAATCTACCAGAAGTCATTTGGTTAAAAAATTATAATTTTAATATAAAAACATAAAAAATACTACTAAACTGCAAGGGGAAGGTCAAGATAATATCAATCAGACAAGCGGTATTTATAAAAAATCGGTTGCATAAAACCCGACTATTAGGTAAGAGCCAATGTACGCAGGGTGCGAGAGCTTGCTCCCTGCAGCAGGACTAACGCATATGCCCATTTTACTTCCTCCGACTTTGTATAATACAACACAATGTTAGCTTTTTTTTCCTCTGTAAAACAATATCTCACAGGTATACTTGGGGTTTTTCTTCTCATTACATGTGTGGTTGCAACCATTGCCTTACTGCGCACACCAATATTTGAGGCAGAAGCACGCATTACTATACCTGAAGGACAACAAGAAAGTGCAAAGAAAGGCCGTTCAGAGCTACTGGACAAGCCTCGGTTTTCTCCCTCCTCCAGTGCATCTGCGCCGCAAGGTGCCAGCCTGCAAACAGCTGTGGAAATGCTTCAGGGAAACGTCCTGGCAGAACAGGTCATAACAGCCATAGGTGCCACTAAGCTCTTTCCTGACCTTGAGCAAAATACCAGGGGAGATAAGGATTTTCTGGCCCACACCCTTGCCAGCTTTCAGCAACAGCTCACTATTACCCAGATCAAAGAAACCCGCATTATCAAAATTGCTTTCCAACATCAAGAGCCAGAGTTGTCTGCCCAGGTTGTGGAAATGCTGATTCGATTCTTTGACAAAGAATACAGAAAATTTCTGCCTCCAAAAGAATCCTTGTATAACGAGCAGCTTATCTTTGCCCACCAAAAAATGTATCAGACAGCACAGGCCCTCTCTCAGTTCAAACAACAGAATAAACTTCTGCTTGTTGGAGAGACTCCAGATAAGCTTACAGAGCAATATGATATGCTGAAGACCTTACTTGCCAGTAAGCAGGAAAACCTGGAGAAGCAATTGCAGCAGCTCACCAAATTAGAAAACCAGTTTGCAGACAGCCTCAAGTCTGATCCGCACGGGAAAGAACAGAAGAAACAGGAAGAACTCAACGGGCCAGGAAAAGATCTTATCCGTTTAAAGCTCTACGAACAGGAACTCCGGAAAAAATACGGTGAAGGTAGTTCTGGTGACCGGCTCATCGCCAATGTAGGACTCCAGATTGCCTCCCTGGAAAAACTCCTCTATGCAAAGGCCGAGATCCCGGAAGCCGAGCAAAAAAATCTGGATGAGACTGCCGAACAAATCGTTACAGCCCGGATGGCTTATCATAATCAACAGAAAAAAACAGACCTCCTGCAACGCCAGATTCGTCAGGTAGAAAATAAATTGCAGCGTGCTACAGAACAGAACCAGGTACTGGGAAAACTTCAGCAGCAGGCAGAGACAAGCCGCAAACGCTATGCAAGCCTTGCTGATAAGTTTGAACGTTTTGAAAAGATACAGATTATCGAAAGGCCTATAGTACCACTTGCACCGATCAAACCGAAACAAAAAACCGCTCTTCTTGCAGCTCTTGTCTCCGGCCTGATCGGAAGTATCTTGTACGGGATAATACAACTGCTTCGCAACAGTGCCTCATCGTCATAACAGGGTATGACGTTCCCGTCACAAGAATTTGCAACAATGATTATTTTTCAACCGTACCTTGACCTGATCCCTGCATAGCCCCCTGCACAGAGCCCATCATGCTTTTCATAATGGACTCCTGCATGCTCTTCTGTATAGTCTTCATATTTTCAGCCATAACCTTTTGTTGCACCTCAGACATAATATCTGAACCGACAATAGCGTCCTTCATTGAAGCATCCAGCACCTGTTGTGCTGGCATAGGCTGTGTTACATTGCCCGTACTTCCCATACTTCCCATACTTCCGCTACTTCCCATGCTGGTGGATTCCCCCTGCATATTCTGCCCGGTTGAAGCAGCTGGTTTTGCTGACACCTGACCAGCATTCATAGTGGAAACAGGAGCTGTTGTTCCATTGCCTGATGCTGCTTGTTTATTCAAGGCCTGTTTAATTTTTTCCATATCAATCTGCACTTTGGGAACTTCAGCCATAGTTACATAAGCAGTTGCAACCATATAACAACCTGTGAGCAGTATTGCGGCTGCACATTTCCCCATGTTTTTTTTCCAATCCACTTGCATCGTTTTTCTCCTTTTCAGCAAACTATTCACTCTTTTTCCTCTTCCAATTGATGTTTCAGTGTTGCACTAAATATTCTTTAAGATAAATACTCATCGTTAATCTAACCTGTCAATGGATTTTTCAGGCTTGTACAAAATACCATCCTGCTTTCTGATCTGGCTTTACAAAATCTTTACAATTTATTTCCTGAACAACAAACTTCCTTTACATTCATTGTCTATAGTGCAGCTATACAAATAAAGGAGCAACACATTACCACTCATAACAAACTGGAGAAAATCATGAAAGCATTAAAAACCGCAATAGCTATTGTTTTTACCATGTCCTTACTTGCCAGCTACAGCTTTGCCCAAGGTCAGGGTAGAGGCTTACGTTGCCAACAACGCTTTGCAGAGTTTGACACCAATAAGGATGGCAACGTGACCCTTTCAGAATTTATGGCAGTTGATCACCCGAGGGGAGAGGATCAGGCCAAGGCTATGTTCAAAGTAAAAGACACTGATAATGATGGCCAACTGACGCAGGCAGAATTCTGTCCCAGAGCATAAACAGGGTTTCTTCTGTCTTGACAGACTCCTTATTACGCAAAAAATAGCAACTATACACCACAACCTGGAGAAAAACATGATAACACGTTTGAACAAGAAAATCGCTACCGCTGTACTGGTTGGCCTGCTCACCGTTTCCATTATCCCCATGACAGCAAACGCCTGTCGCAGAGGCGGTGGAGGAGGTCAGGGCGGAGGTTGCGCCATGAAAGGCGGCCAGAACGGTAAGAATTTTGGCGGGGCTTTAGGTGTCTGGAGAAACGCCCAGGCAGTAAAGGACTTGGGTCTGAATGCTGATCAGGTCGGCAAGCTTAAAAACGCTGATTTTGCGGCTCGTGAAAAACAGCAGGATCTGCGGGCTGAGATGAGCCGTTTGCACCTGAAAATGGATCAGGAATTTTCAGCGGATAAGGTGAATGACGATGCTGTACGCAAATTATCCAAGCAGTTGGCAGCTGTCAAAGGCAAAATGATTGAACAGCGAACCGAGACCCGCTTGGTCCTTCAGAACCTGCTCACCCCGGAGCAGCTTGACAAAATAAACAGCCAACGCGGCCAAGGCGTTGGCAAAGGCATGAAAAAGAACTGCAAGATGAACGGGAACGGCCAGGGCAGCGGAAATGGCATGAAAAAAGGCATGGGAAGAATGTAACCCCATAACGTTCCAGGTTAGGGGCGAACCCCTGTGTTCGCCCTGCCTGATTGCAACAGTACCATTAAAATATTACATAAAAAACATTCCCCATGAAAATGACACGAGAATGGATCACCCCTATAACCACAGGAGCGTTCCTACTGACCGCCGTGACCGGCGTTCTTCTCTTTTTCCATGCAGCCACGGGCCTGAATAAGGCTGTTCACGAATGGTTAAGCTGGATTTTTCTGATTGGCGCAGTATTCCATCTTATCCTGAATTTTACTTCCTTTAAAAAGCATCTTACCCAGCGGAAGGGACAGGTGCTTATGGGAACCTTTGCTCTTCTCTTGGTACTCAGTTTTGTTCCATTTGACGAAGAAGGGCATCACGGTTCGCCCTTAATACCTCCGGCCAAGGCCCTGGCCCGGACACCGTTGTCCACTCTGGCGCAGGTTGCCGGAACCAGCCCGGATCAGCTCCGTGACCGCCTGAGTAGAGAAGGAATTACTGTTGCCTCCTATGAGCAGAGCCTCAGTGAACTGGTTGGCGATGATTTCCGCGCCCAGGTCCATATTTTAGAGGAACTCCTCGAAGAAGAACATTAAGTTCCTTGCTTCCTGTCACATAACAATTTTATTCTCCGATCCTTCCGCCGCCGCCTTTTCCTCCAAAACAATCCTCCTTTCTACAACCAGGCGGCGGTTGGGTTGGGATTTCCCATCCTTCTCTCCCCTTCTCCTGCGCACCTTGACAACCTTACGCCTTTTGTCTCGCAGAAGGCATGCTGTTTATTTGATATTATCTTTTTGATAGAGATTTCTCTATCTCGCTCGGATAGCCTCTTCATAGCCTGTCCCTGGAGAGCATATCCGGCTTCGCTGTTCTCTTATTCCGGCAGACCTGAATCGCTCAATTCAGGTCACTAGAAACAATCCTGCTCACTTCCTTTGTACTCCAGCACCTTGGAATATATAGCTGCTAACTCATCCCTGGATACCTTAAATAGAAGACAGACATAATCAGCAGCTAACTCTTCAGGGTCATTAGCATCAATAAATTTTAAAAGCGACTTCCTGTAGGTACAGTATATTCGCATCTCTTTCTCACTCGGTTCCGCACGTTGTTTTTGCGGGCTGAATACTTCCCTGTTTCCCCGCAACACCTTTTTTCCCGCCCTCTTTTCCTGAAGTTCCAGTTCACATGTTGCTTTTCTCTCCTGCGTCTTGACAAGATCAGCCACTTTCCTTTTCCCGGGAACCCACACGATACACATTTCTGTTCTGGGCCACCAGGCCGGTCTTTGCTGAGATGCGTTAAATCCCCCTTGTTCATCTTGCCAGAGATACATTTTTGCCTGCACATAACCACTCGTGATGATCACATAAGACAAAACAACAAGAATAATATTCACCTGCAAACGCGTCCGCTTAGTGTCTTGACTTTTTTTCATGCCTTCAGCCAGGTAAAGATGGGGAGAAATTACCTACAAGGTTATCATAGAAAGCATGTAATGAAAAGGGAACCCCTTTATAACCCCTTTCATATTATATAGAAGGCTGCGACATCTGTGTCTTTAAAGCCCCTGTTATCTGAGCACGTTCCCTGCTGTCGCCATGCTTTTTCCGTGATTTTCCCTTGACTTTTCTCCTTAAAAGTGTTTGTTTTCCTTATTGAAACATTTCAAGCCAATCTGTACTTCAATTCATAACATCTCAGAAAAACAGGAGGAGCAAGACAATGGCTCAAGTGACATTCCAAGGACTACCGATCAGCACTGTAGGCGATTTACCAACTGTGGGACAAACTGCACCAGATTTCATCTTAACAATCAAAGACCTCAGTGATGTTTCCTTGAGGAATTATACAGGGAAAAAGCTTGTCCTCAATATCTTCCCCAGCATAGACACTCCGGTTTGTGCTGCCACTGTTCGGCGCTTTAATGATGAGGCCGGCAAACTGGACAACACAGAAGTACTCTGCGTTTCACGGGACCTTCCCTTTGCTCTGGACCGATTTTGTGGGGCAGAAGGTCTGGAGAACGTAATCGCTGCCTCAGAACTACGCTCGGATGAATTTGGTATAAACTATGGAGTCCGTATTGCTGACGGTGCGCTGGCAGGCCTTTTTGCCAGGGCCATTATCATACTGAACGAGATAGGCGAGGTTATGTATACACAGCTGGTTCCAGAGATTGCTGAAGAACCGGATTATGAGGCAGCGCTTGCTGCACTGGCAAACAAGAGATAAACACCTGTTCCTTAGGCCTGGGGCAAGGACGTATTGCAGGGGAGTTGCAGAGAATACCGTGCAACTCTCCCAACACATACATGATAAAAGAATTCATCACCGCACCCGCTTCCCTCCCCTTTTCGCTTTATCCTGTTGATTCCTTTTCGTGACAATGTATAAATTCTCAACCTTTGTCCGTGCCCAAGGGGTTTTTCGCAAAAACTTCAGGCTGGAATTCATAGTGGGGTTATTGACAAAACATCGTATCCTTGTCCATCGCCCCAGTTTCTCCCAGCCGTAACAATCAACAAGAAAGGTAATAATATCCTTTAAGGTCACTGCGTGCAGCGGATCCGTAGATTGGTGTTCACTCATAAACCGGTTCCTTGCTTTCCTTTCGCAACCGTCTGTAATGAGATTGAACAAGGGCTTGCAACAGTACCTCGCTCTTCACTAATTCAAACTCCAGATGCCTTGGCAGCAGACCATACAAAGGCGTTCCGTCACCAATCAGGACAGGAACCTGTGTGACAATCAACTCATCAATCATATCTTCAGCCAGGAAGCTTTGAATAAGCTGACCACCATCAATATAAAAATCTTTCATTCCCTGGACAGTAAGGACTTTGATGACCTCCTTCAGGGGAGCTGACACGATTTCCACTTTGCCTTGCAGTTGGGCCGGAACCTCCTTCAAGGTTGAGCTGAAGACAAAGACCGGTTTTGCATACCACGGCATATCGAAACTCAGTACAGCCTCAAAGGTTTTGCGTCCCATAAGCACTGCGTCCACGCTCTTCATAAAAGAGACAAAGCCAAGATCATGCCCGTCCGGGTTTGGGACACTTTCGAGAAAATCAAGACCATTATCACGGTCTGCAATGTATCCATCCAGACTTGTTCCTACAAAAACTTTATTTGCCATCTTCTTTGTCCCTTCACGGGGAATGTGTGTTTATGAACGAGGTATCACTCCCCTCAGTGGCAGTGATGCATATGGTCATGAGCAGGCACTCTAAAAAACAGGCCCTGCCCTGTCAATCAATACTCTCTTGCAGTATACTTTCTTACCTCCTTTGCTGCAAGAGATTCAGCGTTCACGGGGAGTTACCCTGTACTGGATAAATACAGCCTTCTTGAGGGCAAGGGCTACGGCCCGCATGTCCCGAAGTGGTAAGGCATTAAGCTCCTTCTTTTCATCGCCCGATCATACGATGGTCTCTCTTGATATGGGCGATTGGCGAATCGCTGGTAGAGGTTGCGGGAATGTGCAGATTATTGGTATGATGGGGGATCGTAGGGGCAAATCCCCGTGTCTGCCCTGAATGTGGCGGGGATGGGTAGACACAAGGGTCTACCCCCTACGAGATGCGGCAGGAGCGTTTCGCGAACCGTCCCTGCGGCGTTGGGTTTGAGGAGTATAGTGTTATACTCGGATTGAGCAAAGTGTTATGCTCGGATTGAGTAAAGCGTTATGCTCGGATTGAGCAAAGCGTTATGCTCGGATCGAGTAAAGCGTTATACTCGGATTGAGTAAAGCGTTATGTTCCCGTCGGGGCATGGGTGAAAGACAACAACAGGAACGGAGGAACGGGCGATGGGGTATGAAGAGGCGTTGCGGCGGATTAAAGAGGCTGCGGAGACAGGGGCAACGAAGCTTGATCTATCTGATCAAGAATTGACCGAACTGCCGTCACAACTTTTTCGATTAACCAACCTTCAAGTGCTTAACCTCGGCGGCAATCGGCTTTCCTCACTGCCATCACAGTTCATCCAACTAACCAACCTCACCAGGCTTGCTCTTCACAGTAACGACTTTTCCTTTCTACCGTCATTACTCTTTCAACTGAGGAATCTCACCGAGATTTGGCTTGACGGCAACCAGCTTACCAATCTGCCAACAGAGATCGTTCAGCTAAAAAATCTTAATTTGCTCTTCCTCAACAACAACAACCTTACCTCACTCCCTCCAGAAATCGTCCGGCTAACCAATCTAAGAGAGCTTTTGCTTCGCGACAACCCCCTCATCTCACCACCCTACGAACTCGCCGTCCAAGGCATCGAAGCCATCTGCGAATACTTCGTCTCTGCCAAAGAAGGCACCCGGACAGTCGGCCAAGTCAAGATCATCCTGGTGGGTGAAGGCGCATCCGGTAAGACCTCGCTCACCCGCTGCCTGCGGGAGGAGCGGTTCAACGCCCACGAGGAAACCACCCACGGCATCCGCATCAAGGAATGGAAGCTGGACACCGGTGACCGATCCCTGCGCTGCAACCTCTGGGACTTCGGCGGCCAGGAGATCATGCACGCCACCCACCAGTTTTTCCTGTCCCGCCGCAGCCTCTATGTCCTGGTCCTGGACGGCAGGCGGGACGAGCGACCCGAGTACTGGCTGCGCTACATCGAATCCTTCGGCGGCGGGTCGCCGGTGCTGGTGGTGCTGAACAAGTACGACACCAATCCCGGCTTTGATCTCAACCGCCCTTTCCTCAAGAAGAAATACCCCTTTATCGTGGACTTCTTCCGCACCTCCTGCCGAACGGGCAACGGCATTCGGGCCTTCCGCCAGGCCCTGGAGGAGGAACTGGGCAAGGTGCCGCTGACCCGCAATGAATGGCCGGAAAGCTGGTTCCGGGCAAAGGAGCGGCTGGAGGAGCTGAACGACCCCTGCATCAGCTATGAAGACTGCGAGGCCCTGTGCCGGGAGGCCGGGGTGTCGGGCGAGATCAGCCGGCAGGTGCTGGTGGATTTTCTCCACGATCTGGGCATCGTCATCCACTTTACCGAGTTCGACCTGGCCGATAATCACGTCCTTGATCCCAAATGGGTGACCGAGGCCGTGTATAAGATTATCAATGCCCCCTCCATTGCTGAACGCAAGGGCCTGTTCCGTAAGGATGATCTGCGGGAGATCCTCCGTTATCAGGAGGGCGACACCTATCACTACCAGTGGCGGGATCACGGCTATTTCATCGAGCTGATGCGGAAATTCGAGCTGTGCTATGAGCTGGAAGACGGCGAGGTGCTTATTCCGGACCTGCTGGAGGTCTCAGAGCCTGCGTTCGCCTTTGATGACCGGGATGCGCTCCGCTTCCTGCTGAAGTATGAAGACTTCCTGCCACCCTCAGTCATGCCCCGCTTCATCGTCAAGCGGCATAAGGAGATAAAAGACAGGCTGCGCTGGCGCACCGGGGTGGTGCTGGCCCATGCACAGCTTGATGCGAAGGCCGTGGTTCGGGCGGACAACGAGGCCCGGCAAATCCATATCACGGTCACGGGCAGGGAGCGCAAAGTCTATCTGGCCCTGATTTGACTTTCCCTGCGGGAGATTCATGCCAGCTTTGAGGGGCTGAAGGTGGATGAACACATCCCAATGCCGGACAACCCTGACATCACCGAGGATTACCAGACTCTGCTGAACTATGCGGAACAGGGGCTGGATAAAATTATCCCCAAAGGGACAAAAAAGGCGTACAGCGTACAGGAGCTGCTGGATGGTGTGCATTTCGACAGCCCGAGTGAAGGCGAAAAGATGCTGGCTCTGGCTGATGGAGAACGGAAGGACGGAGGACTGCCGGGCCTGATAAAGAAGCTGAACAGGTATGTTGAAGGCGATCTGAAGGTGTTCGGCTTGAAAATAAACTACAAAAATATTAGCGAAGATCTTCTGAACAGGGGAGAGAAATAATCTCGAACCAATGTTCCAGCCAGACTGGAACCTACGTTCGAGGTAAATCCGAACCATAGTTCGAGACAGACTGGAACCAAGGTTCGAGCCAAACTCGTACCATAGTTCGAGATGAACTGGAACCAAGGTTCCAGTTTCGCTTCATACCGCTCTCGACTTTTCATTCGAGTAAGCGAGTAGAGACTCAATATGCATCTTGATTATTCGACGAAACAGGTCTACAATCGTGTTTTAGAAAATGCTATGTTACGTATTAAACAGGAGGAAGGATATGGAGAGTATTACCGCAAATCAGCTGAAAATAAAAGGGATACCCGTAATTGAAAAGCATCTTGCCGATCATCAAGAACTGGTCATCACTGTCCGGGGCAAAGAGCGTTTTGTTGTGATGGATATGCAGCACTATAATTATCTTCGGGAATGCGAACTGGATGCGGCCCTGCACAAGACCAAGGCGGATTACGAGGCTGGCAGATGTGTTACTGAGACTGTTGAAGAACATGTGCAACGTATAACTAAATGACATACCAACTTATCTATACGGACAGCTACCTGAAAAGGGCTGCCAGGTTTGCCCGAAAACACCCGGAGCTGTTGTCCCAGTATGAAAAAACACTCAGGATACTGGAGTTGAATCCACATCATCCGGCACTTCGGTTGCATCAGCTCCGAGGTAAGCTCAAGGGACTGCACTCCGTTTCTATCAATATCTCCTATCGTATTACCTTGGAGTTCTATTTCTCCGAGAAAGAGATTGTTCTGGTGAATGTAGGGCATCATAAGGAAGTGTATTGACAATATGCGCAGTCCCGGTTGTCGTATAAGCACATACTTTATTCTTCGATCCTTCACCCAATATCTCTGACCAGGTAAACAATCATTACGACATATTGAGAACGTTATGGCAAAACGACGATTGATCAGCTTTGACTGGGCCATGAAAAAGCTCCTGCGGAGCAAGGCCAACTTTGAGATCCTGGAAGGATTCTTGAGCGAGTTGCTCCGGGATGATATCCGTATTCAGGAGGTTCTGGAGAGCGAGAGCAATAAGGAGGACAGTCGCGATAAGTTTAACAGGGTGGATCTCAAGGTCAGGAACCAGAAGGATGAGGTTATCGTCATTGAGGTGCAGTATGAGCGGGAGCTGGATTTTCTTCAACGGATCCTGTTCAGCACCTCAAAGGTCATTACCGAGCATCTCCAGGAAAGTGATCCTTATGCTGAAGTCGTTAAAGTTATTTCCGTAAATATCCTGTACTTCGATTTAGGGCATGGGCAAGACTATGTGTACCACGGATCAACAACGTTCCGGGGGATTCATTGTGATGATATTTTAGAGCTTTCCAGGTATCAGCAAGGAGCGTACAAGAAAAAGGAACTGTATCAGATTTTCCCGGAGTATTATCTGATTAAAGTGAACAGCTTTGACGATATAGCCAAGGACAGCCTGGATGAGTGGATCTATTTCTTGAAGAATGAGGAGATCAAAGACGAATTCAATGCCAAGGGGCTTCTGAAAGCCAAAGATGCCTTGGATATTATGAAGCTGCCTGAGTCGGAACGGCTTGCCTATGAACGCTATCAGGAAGATTTGCATTATCAGGCCAGTATGCTCCATTCTTCCTATTATTTCGGTATTTCCAAAGGCGTTGAGCAGGGACGGATGGAAGGTCGAATAGAGGGGGAGCAGCAAAAGGCTTTGGATATTGCCCGGAACCTGATTGATGTGCTGGATGATGCGACTATTGCGGAGAAGACCGGGTTGTCTGTGGAAGAGATTGCGCGGTTGCGGGTGGAATAAAACCAGGTTAGAGCATACGCTCATAAGAAAGTATTAAGGAAGTACCATGCCAAAACGACGATTGATCAGCTTTGACTGGGCCATGAAAAAGCTCCTGCGGAGCAAGGCCAACTTTGAGATCCTGGAAGGATTCTTGAGCGAGTTGCTCCGGGATGATATCCGTATTCAGGAGGTTCTGGAGAGCGAGAGCAATAAGGAGGACAGTCGCGATAAGTTTAACCGGGTGGATCTCAAGGTCAGGAACCAAAAGGATGAGGTCATCGTCATTGAAGTGCAGTATGAGCGGGAGCTGGACTTTCTTCAGCGGATCCTGTTCAGCACTTCAAAGGTCATTACCGAGCATCTCCAGGAAAGTGATCCTTATGCTGAAGTCGTTAAAGTTATTTCCGTAAATATCCTGTACTTCGATTTAGGGCATGGGGAAGACTATGTGTACCACGGATCAACAACGTTCAGGGGGATTCATTGTGATGACATTTTAGAGCTTTCCAGGTATCAGCAAGGCGCGTACAAGAAAAAGGAACTGTATCAGATTTTCCCGGAGTATTATCTGATCAAGGTCAACAGCTTTGATGATATTGCCAAAGACAGCCTGGATGAGTGGATCTATTTCCTGAAGAATGAGGAGATCAAAGACGAGTTCAAGGCCAAAGGGCTTCTGCAAGCCAAAGATGCACTGGATATTATGAAGCTGCCTGAGTCGGAACGGCTTGCCTATGAACGTTATCAGGAAGATTTGCATTATCAGGCCAGTATGCTCCATTCTTCCTACTATTTCGGTATTTCCAAAGGCGTTGAGCAAGGTAGAGCGGAAGGGGGAAAGGAAAAGGCTCTTGAGATTGCCCGGAACCTGATTGATGTGCTGGATGATGCGACTATTGCGGAGAAGACCGGGTTGTCTGTGGAAGAGATTGCGCGGCTGCGGCAGGAGCTTTTGTGATCGTTATCATGAACGGACTGTAAAACTACCCACAGGAGCCCCCCTTGTACCTCTTCCAATCCAACCGTTTAGAAAACCTCTTTGAGGCCCTCTGCGTCACCCTTGCCGAGCCAGTCAGTAATCCTCTGGCCCCGGAGACCATTATTGTCCAGAATCCGGGTATGGCCCGCTGGCTTTCCCAGCAGATCGCCCTGCGCACCGGGATCTGCGCCAATTTCGCTTTTCCCCTGCCAGCCTCCTATATCTGGAACATATTCGAGCAAACCCTGGGCAATGTGTCAGACCTGACCCTGTTTGATCGCAATGTGCTGCTCTGGCGGGTTCAAAAGGAATTGGATAGCCTGCTGACCGATCCGAGCATGGCTGAGATCAACGCCTATCTTGCTGAGGATGATGACGGGCACAAACGCTTTCAGCTGGCAGAAAAGATCAGTGACCTCTTTGACCAGTACCAGGTCTACCGTCCTGCCATGCTGCTTTATTGGGAGCAGGGAGGCGAAGAGCATTGGCAGGCCAGGCTGTGGCGGTGCTTGACCGCAGAGAACAAGCAGCACCGGGCTGCTCTGCTGCAACGCTTTGTCAAGGCTGCGGAAACAGGGGAGCTGCGCCAGGATGGCTTGCCGGAACGTCTTTCCATCTTTGGCATTAACGCCCTGGCTCCGGCCTACCTTGAGGTGATTGAGCGAATCAGTGAGTTTGTGGATATCCGTATCTTTCATCTCAGTCCTTGTGCCCAGGCCTGGGATGATATCCTGTCAGAACGGCTCTTGGCCCTGAAGCGGCAGAGCTGGCGGGAGCAGGGCCTTGATGATCTCAGTACTTATTTCACGGCTGGCAACCCGCTGTTGGCCTCAATGGGCACGGTGGGCCAGGAGTTCTTTTCCTTGCTCATGGCAAATAATCCCCAGGAGATTACCCTGTATCAGGAGCCGGAAGGCGATACAGTCCTGCACCGAATTCAGGCTGATATTCTCAACCTTCATGACCGGGGCGGGCAAGGCCCAGGCCAGGATAAAACTCCGCTGCCTGCGGACGATTCCTCCATCCGTTTCCATTGCTGCCATAGTCCTATGCGGGAGATTCAGGTGCTCCATGACCGGTTGCTGGATGCCTTTGCCGCTGACCCTGCCTTGAAACCCGCTGATATTCTGGTGATGGCCCCGGATATTACTACGTACGCCCCGGCAGTGGCCGGAGTCTTTGGCTCAGCCCCGCCTGCCCGCTATATCCCCTGGTCCATTGCAGACCAGGCCAGCCGCCTTGAACAACCGGTTATTGAGGGCTTTCTCACTCTGCTGGAATTGCAGGAAAGTCGTTTCACGGCCCCGGATGTCATGGCCTTGCTGGAAAACCAGGCGATTCTGAACCGGTTCGGGCTTGCAGCTGAGGATGTTGTCCTTATGCGTTCTGCTATCATGGAGGCCGGGGTACGCTGGGGATTGGACCAGGACCATCGCCGGGAGCAGGGATTGGGGGATACCCAGCAGCATACCTGGGACTTTGGCCTGGATCGACTCCTGCTGGGCTATCTCATGGGGCCGCTTGATCAGCCCTGGCAGGGAATCCTGCCCTGTTCCGGCAGAGTCAGCAGCCAGAGTCCCTGGTTGGGTGGTTTGACCGGTTTTATTCGGGCCGTGCAGGAGCTGCGGAAAAAGATGAAGGCCCGTTATCAGCCATCTCAATGGGCAGGATTGCTTTCCTCTTTACTGGATGATTTTCTTGCTGATGATGAGGAAAACCAGGAGGGGGTACTTATCCTGCGGCGCACCATTGCTGATTTTGTCGAGCATTGTCGCTTGGCTGGATTTGAGCAAGAGCTTGGCCTGCCGATTATCCGTCATTGGTTTGAAGCCCAACTCTCTGAGTCAGCAGGGGGCCAGGCCTTTCTTGCTGGTCGGGTCACCTTTTGCAATATGGTACCCATGCGCTCAGTCCCCTTTAAGGTGATTTGGTTGTTGGGCATGAATGATATGGATTATCCCCGAACCCAACGGGCCCCGGCCTTTGATCTGCTGTCCCGGCAGCCCCGCCTGGGTGATCGCAGTCGCCGTGATGATGATCGGTATCTTTTTCTGGAGGCCCTGCTCTCAGCCCGGAATCACCTTGCCATTTCCTGGGTGGGACGTGATCAGCAGGATAATTCCTCCCTGCCGCCTTCTGTGGTGGTGGCAGAGCTGCGGGATTATATCAATCGTGGCTGGTCAGCAGGCGAACAAGAGGGGAAGGACGGAGAGGAGGAGCAAACAGCAGCTCAAATGCTCACTGTGGAATATCCCCTCCAGCCCTTTAGCAGGCATTGTTTTTTAGGCTGTCGCAAGACGGCCAGTTATGCCTCAGAATGGCTGCCACAAGCCCCTGCTTCCTCTGCCTCCTCCCTTGCCTTTGTCCAGGCTCCTTTACCCCCGCCTGAACCCTGTGAGCAGGTGGACCTCAACCGTCTTGTTCATTTCTGGAATCACCCGGTTCGCTTTTTCCTGGAACAGCGCATGGGCCTGCGCAGTCGCTATGAGGAGGAGGTGCTGCCAGAAGCTGAGGACTTTGTATTGGATCATTTGCAAAAATATCTGCTGAGCCAGGAGATCATGAACAGACAATATAGGGAGCGTGTTGAGAGGGATAAGGCCCGGCCCGCATCGCCCCTGTATCGAATGCAGGCAGCAGGTCATCTGCCCGGTGGACGCTTCGGCCAGATCCTGTATCGGGAAATGGAACAGAATACAGCAATGTTGGTTGAGTCTTTAGAGTCTATAACCCAAGAGCGGGCTGACCCGGAAGATGTGCAGTTAGCTGTTGATGATATTATGCTTACGGGCCAGCTCACATCGTTGTATCGTACTGGTCGAGTGAGTTTTCGGCCAGCAACCTTGAAGGCCGGGGATATTTTACAGCTCTGGATTCAGCATCTTGTGCTGCTCCTCCATTCTCCGGCAAAGGTACGTCCACTTTCTGTGCATGCGGCCCTGGATACCATGGTGTGCTTTGAGGAGGTTGAAGACCCCAAGGCTGAGTTGACCGCCTTATTACGTTGTTATCGGCAAGGCGAGTCAGAACCGCTTCATTTCTATCCCAAGACCAGCTATGCCTGGGCCAAGGCCCGATCTGAGGCCGCAGCCTGGAATGCGGCCCGCAGAACCTGGTATTCTGGTTTTTACCGGGGAGAGAGTGATGATCCTGCTTATGAGATTGCCTTACGTGCCCAGGAGCCGTTGGATCAGCGTTTTGCTGAACTGTCTGAGTTGTTTCGGCCTGTGGTGGCTTATATGCAGAAGTATGAGGGAGGAGCGTAGGGCAACACCCTGGTACACCTTTTTTGTTAATTCCCTACAATAATTTATTTCCCAGGAGTCCTGTTCCATGAACACCCCCAACATTTCCGCAGTCATCCTTGCCGCTGGTAAAGGCACCCGTATGAAGTCTGACAAGGCCAAGGTACTGCATGAGCTTTTTTTCAAACCCATGCTTCATCATGTTCTGGACACGGTGAGTGCAACCGATGTTGGTCACATGGCCGTGATTGTCGGTCACCAACGGGAGCGGGTTCTGGCTTCGCTGGCAGAGCCTCCTGCCTCCTATACTTTCAGCCCTGTGATACAGGAAGAGCAATTGGGCACCGGGCATGCTGTGCTCTGTGCTGAATCAGCCTGTGCGTCTTTTGATTTGGTGATGATTCTTTGCGGCGACACCCCCTTGATCCGCCCGGAAACCCTTCAGGCTATGATTGATCAGCACTTGGCCAGTAAAACCGTGCTCAGCCTGATGACCACGGTTTTGGATGATCCCTTTGGGTATGGCAGGATTATCTCCAACTCCCAGGGAGGGGTGGTTGAGATTGTTGAGCAGAAAGATGCTACACCAGAACAACAGGCCATCCAGGAAATCAATGCCGGGATCTATCTTGTTGACCGGGAGTTTCTCTTCTCTACCTTGCAACAGGTGGGCACGGATAATAGTCAGGGTGAGGTCTACCTGACTGATATCGTCTCCATTGCTACTGAGCAAGGGCATCAGGTGGAAAAATTCGTCCATAGGCCAGCCATTGACGTGCTGGGAGTGAATTCCCGCGTAGAACTTGCCCAGGCCCATAATGAGCTGCAAATACGCCATAATCAAAAAGTCATGCTGTCTGGGGTAAGTATGTACAGCCCTGAATCCATCCTTATTGCCCCGGATTGTCAGATCGGTCAGGACGTTACCCTGCATGCAGGTGTGCAGATCACGGGTGCTTCGGTTATTGGAAAAAAAGCAGAGATTGCTTCAGGTGCTCTCCTGCATAACTGCCAGATTGGCGCTGGTGCTGTTATTGGTGCCCATGCTGTTCTCAGGAATTGTACGGTTGAAGAAGGAGAGCAAGTCAAGCCATTAGCTTGCTGCCTATGATAAAAAAACAGGTAAAAGAATTGAATAAGTCTGTAAATAAATATTTACTTTATTGATTTAAGAGGATATAATAAAAGATTATCAACTATACAGCTCTCCCGCTCGCCGACAAGTGAAAAAACACCCCATCCCAGGGGGCGGCGTATTAATTAACAAAATATTCTGCTGTTACACCGCAGGTAGCAGGGTATCAAATTCGAAGCTTCGCAATGAAAGCCGATACAGAAAAACTGAGGACACATTTTTCTCCGGCCTGTTTTGTTCCGTTTGCGGTTATTGTCGGGCTTTTTTTAGCTGATGAATACAGTGAGATCCTGTTCCATGCCCTGGCAGAACTCTTCAGTATCATTCTGATCAGCAGCATTTTTCTTTTTACCTGGAACACCCGCCGTTTTCAAAAAAATCATTTTTTTCTCTTTCTTGGCATAGCCTATCTTTTTATAGGCTCTCTTGATTTTGTTCATATCCTGATCTACAGAGATGGCGAGGAAATCCTTGCTGGCAGCACCATGAACGCCTCCCTCCAGCTTTGGGTTGCGGCACGTCTTATGGAAGGTGCCTCCTTAGCCCAAGTTCGTGACATAAAAAGTCAAAGTTATGCAAAAACAACAAGTTGCTTATTTTTTGACTATTCCTATGGCACTACAAATTTTTATTTTGCCGGAATCGTCCTCTTGATAATCCTGCCAGGAT
>NZ_JALAAI010000044.1:0-26754 GCF_052785085.1 Candidatus Electrothrix sp. | reverse complement strand
TTGTTCAGATTATGCGTAAAATAAGGAGAGAAAAGGACTTAAGGGAGTTAATAGAAGAGCATTTTCATCCAGGTGTTCCAGCTATTTAAGTGGTACCAGAGGGATATGTCAGATAGGAAATTATCAGTTGCAATGTTTTCTCAATTTATTGTCTTTACTTACATGGGGGTATCAATCATGAACTCATTGTTAAGACAGCTTTTCCTTATTTTTGCATTCGGCTTATTGGCTTTTCCAGGTCAATCATTTGCGCTATGTGCGGCGCAGGATATGGCAGGCGACTGGGTCAATAAAGATAGTCAGACAAGAGGGATAACAAAGCTTAACATCAACTTTGCCTGTAATGATACCGTTCTCAATGGTGTGCCAAGTAATGATCCCGACACTGTTCAAGCTTGGGGTTCGTGTTCACCAACGGATTGCAAATGGGAGCCGAACATCCTTATCAATCGTTTCTGGGATGGCAGGAAAACGCAATACACATACGCTGAGGTTGTTTATAAAAAGAGCTTTGCCACTGTTACATTAAAGCTCTATCTCCTTGACGAGAATCATTTACAAGTCATCTCATTAACTGATTTCAAAGATAGTGGGAAACCTGATTATAGTGCGATAGAGTATTTTAGAAAATAACTATTCGGTTGGGCAGGCCGGGCTTGCCACCCGGCTTTGTGAGCATATAACGTGGAGTAATCGGTTAAGCCTAAATGACGCTTGAGCCAAGAGCGGTTATATATGAAGATAAAGACTGTTTACATTGAGACCTCAATCGTCTCGTACCTCACAGCTCGTCCCACAAACGACCTGCTGGCCGCAGCCTGGCAGAAAATAACCAGTGACTGGTGGTATACACAACGCAGCCGCTTCATTCTTTACACATCAGGGGTTGTCACCGAAGAGGCTGGACGAGGTAATCCAGAGGCTGCTGCACGGCGGCTCAATGCCTTATCCGACATCCAGCTGTTGGCAATCCCCGAAGCAGTTGTCACCTTATCCAAAGCACTCCTTAAAGAAAGCGCACTTCCGGCAAAAGCATTGGATGACTCGCTTCATATCGCAATAGCAGCAGTTCACGGTGTTGACTATCTTCTGACATGGAACTGTCGGCATATCGACAACGCTGAAACGAAACCTGTAATGAGAAAAGTATGTGCCGCACATGGCTATGCGTGTGCAGAGATTTGCACTCCGCAAGAACTTATGGGAGTAAACAAAGATGGCAGATGAAATCATCGAAGAACTCTGGAAAATTAAAGACAGTATCGCCCGTGATCATGCTTACAGCGTGGACGATCTTGTCACCCATCTCAAAGCGAAAGGGTTGTCGCTTGGGCAGGAAGTTGTGGACCTGTATGCAATGAAAAATAAGAAGAGATCAAAAAGGTCAGACTCCATTGATTCAAATCACTATTAACCTTTAAGAACCACCCGAAGAACATCCCCAAAAGCCACCACCCCTTCCCGCAAACAGCAAAGCTGCTCGTCCTGGTCACACCCAACCAAGGTAGAACCAGCCCCACCAGGAGTAGTGCCACCGTCTAGGATCAGGTCGATCTCCGCGCCGAAACTGTCCAGCACCTCAGCAGCAGTGGTTGCAGGCGGAGCACCGGAACGGTTAGCACTGGTCGCAGTAATCGGACCGCCAAAGCTATGAAGGAGGCGGGAAGCCAAGGGGTGGGGAGAGTGACGGATACCGATATTGCCGGTTCCGCCGGTGAGAAGGGCGGGCAGAGATGTTCGCCCAGGAAAAACCAGGGTCAGCGGACCTGGCCAGAAATGATTCATGAGTTTCTGCAGAACCGCAGGTACTTCAGCAGCCAGCTGAACAACCTGAGCCTGCTCAGCAACCAACACCAGTACAGCCTTGTCGGGCTGGCGCTGTTTCATTGCAAAGAGACGCTCAAGGGCCTCGGCATTAAAGGGATCAACACCAAGGCCGTAATAGGTCTCTGTGGGAAAGGCAATCAGACCGCCTTGATCAAGCAAATGAGTAGCCTGATCAAGGGCTGCCGGATCTGAAGCAGAGCAGAGCAGAGCACGAGAAATCAGCAAACCTGTTCTGTTATCCATCAAGAAGGGCTTTATTCTTGGCTTCCACCTGGGCTGCCATATCCCGACTGTGCTTTTCCAAAGCAGCAATCAAATCCGGGTTATCAGTAGCAAGAATCCGGGCCGCAAAGACCGCTGCATTCTTGGCACCCGCCTTGCCAATCCCCATAGTCCCTACAGGAATACCCGGTGGCATCTGCACGGTGGATAACAGGGCATCCAGACCATTCAGAGATGAGGCATCAATAGGCACACCAATCACAGGCAGCGTGGTATGGGCTGCCAACACGCCTGCCAGATGGGCAGCCATGCCAGCACCAGCAATGATAACCTTTAAACCACGCTGGGCCGCTGTCCGGGCATACTCGGCTGCCTGGTCCGGGGTACGATGAGCAGAAGAAATCCTGATCTCATTCTTGATCCCCACATAATCAAGATAATCTGTGGCTTCCTGCATAATCGGCAGATCCGAATCTGACCCCATGACCACGCCCACCAGGGGGCCGGTATTTTTTTTTAGATGGACAAGAGCCCGATGGCCGATATCCCGTCGGTAATACGAGCCCTTCCACCTGATTTTATCCACTGCTTTATAGGCCCGCTCAATAGCTTTGTTAGTGGTATTCTCCATTGCAGTGACACCCAGCACCCGACCACCCGAGGTCACGGTCCTGCGATTTTCAATAGCAGTGCCTGCATGAAAGACCACGACATCCTTCAATTTTGAGGCATTCACCAAACCTGAAATTGGCTTGCCTGTGATGTAATTCCCTGGATAGCCTTCTGAGGCCATAACCACACAAACTGCGGGCCGGGGATCAATCTTCAACTCAATCTCATTCAGCTTGCCATCAAGGGCCTTGTCCAGGATGTCCACCAGATCGGTTTGCAGGCGCATGAGCAGGGGCTGACATTCGGGATCACCAAAACGACAGTTGAATTCCAGCACATTAATTTTATCGTCATCAATCATCATGCCCGCATAAAGCATGCCTTTAAAGGGCCGCCCCTCTTCAGCCATTCCGCGAACAGCAGGGAGCATGACCTCGTTCATCACCCGCATGCTCATCCCTTCATCCATAATCGGGGCTGGAGAATAGGCCCCCATTCCCCCGGTGTTGGGACCACGATCGCCTTCAAAAACAGACTTATGATCCTGGGATGAAGGCAAAGGAAGAACATTCTCACCATCTACAAAGGCAATAAAAGAAGCCTCTTCACCGGTAAGGAATTCTTCGATGACCACAGTGCTGCCTGCGTCGCCAAAGGCATTCTCTTTCATCATCTGCTCAACCGCTTCCTTGGCTTCATCTTCGGTCTGGCAGATAAGAACACCCTTACCCGCAGCCAGCCCATCAGCTTTGACCACGCAGGGAGCACCGATTTTCTCAATATACTTCTTGGCAGCACCAATCTTTTCAAAGGACTTATATGCAGCTGTAGGAATATTATATTTTTTAAGAAAATCTTTGCAGAATACCTTACTGCTTTCCAGTTCAGCAGCAGCCGTGCTTGGTCCGAAAATACGCAGGCCTTGTTCTTCAAAGCGATCAACAATACCAGCCGCCAAGGCATTTTCCGGCCCTACCACGGTCAGATCAACATTTTCTCTTTTGGCAAATTCAAGCAGCCCATCAATATCATCGGCGCTGATTTTAACACAGTTTGCCATTTTTTTTATTCCGGCATTTCCGGGCGCACAGCAGATGGATCGTACCTTTTCCGACTGGCTCAACTTCCAAACCAAGGCATGCTCCCTGCCACCGGAACCAATGACCAGAACCTTCATACATCCTCCTCACTCAATCTCTTTGAAAAAATTGTCGGCCCAACACAACAGGCGAACAACCACAATAAGGTAGTTATCTACGCCGCTACCCTAACAAAAAGCACCATCTTCCTCAACTCTGGAAGATCTTTTCAAGCAAAAAAGCATTCCTTTTTACTTATTTTCTTCTTCCCTGCTGCTTTTCTTGCTGTTTGATTTGCTCCCATTGCTCCCGCAACGCCTGTTCTGAAAGGGATGTTCCTTCCTGTTTTTCAAAAACATGGGGATGACGGCGCACCATTTTTCTACAAATCTGCTGAACAGCATTACTGGCCGGGATACCATCCTTTTCCTCATAAATAAGCCCCATGAGGGTCAGGATAAAATACATATCTCCAATCTCTTCCCGAATATGCCTCTCATCTCCGGTATCAATGGCCTCGGCCAGCTCTGTTGCCTCTTCCAACAGGTATCTTTTTAAGGATTTCCCGGTCTGCTGTTGATCCCAGGGACAGCCCCCAGGTGAACGCAGCTTCCGAACAATCTCATCAAGTTGCTGAAACGGATTGACATCCTTTCTTGATTCCGGTTTACTATCCATAGTTCTTACCTTTTCTACGAATCTACGATATGCCAGTCAAAAGGTCAGTCCCTATAACCACTGCTAACCACTGCTAACCACTTAACAAAGGAAAACAGTATGAGCGAAAAAGTCCTTTTTTTTAAACGATATCCCCTTACTCCAGGTCAAAAAATACATATAGAAGATGGACCTCGCAAAGGTGACTGGCTGGTCATTGGCGTTGACGAAAAAAAAGTCGCACTCCGATGCCCGGTTTCAGGAACCGAGGTTTCCTGGGACCGGTTCTGTTATTTTACCGAGGAACGGGAAGCCGAGTTCCCTGCGCAGAACTAAAAAGCTGTCTGTTGCTGCCTTGTTGTTATACTCTGAAAATCAGGAATTGATACTGACCAACGAGACCTCATAGACAATGACCCGGCCAGCCAGAGGATGGTTATAATCCACAGTGATTGCATCTTCATGTACTTGAGCAATCGTAGCAGGCACCTTATGCGATTCTCCCTCTCTTTCCACGGTCAGGGAAAGAACCATCCCTGGTTTGGGATCAAGCTTTCCCTGAAAATGCGCCAAGGGAATCTGCTGGACCAATTCCTGATAATGGATCCCATAAGCATCCTCTGGCTCCACCCGGATCACCCTGCTCTGTCCCGGCTCCATACCAAACAAACAGGCCTCAACAGCCTTGCACAGGGCACCACTGCCTATGGATACAGTAGCAGGATTGTTCTCATCTCTCTTTTCAATCAGCTCTCCGGTTTCCAAAGAGGCTGTATAGGTGACAGTGACAGTATCAGTCAAAGCAACAGGGCACATATTTTCTCCCAAAAGAAATCTCGCTGACCTGCGAGGAATAAAGTTAACGTGATGTTATTTTGCGTGCCCCCTTTATAATAAATCATGCTGATTTGACAAGCCTGCTGAACAAACCCGGGCACAGTACTCACAATACAGCAACGAAAGAACCTTGACAAAGGCGGCTCAGCAGCATAAATGTACTGTTTTTGGCACTGAGTTTTTAACGATACCTCAGACAGGAAAGCAAACCATGGAACTCGAATGCGCAAAATACGGAGATAAAATGGATGCTGAACAAGCAGCCTGTCAGCATCCTGGTGATTACTGCCAACACAGATCATCCTGCATGATTCAATTTATTGAAAGAGAAAACAAGGGAAAAACAAAACAAAATGGAACAGAGGTAACCAAAAAGGTTTCTTGAACTCCTCTTTCCACTCTATCCAGTATAGTTCATGATCAGCGCTTGGCATGCTGACCAGTTTTTTTACCGGTAAAGTAAAAAAAAGCAACAATTTTTATCCCACCTGTTGAGGGCGGGACAACAAAACATGAAAGTTGATCGGACGGCTTGAGCTGATCACCCTGTACTTTCATATAAATTGTCTAACGGAGGCGATATATTATGAGTATCCTGTTCAAAAAACTTCTATGTAGCCTTGTTTTTCTTTTCTGCGCATTCTCTCTTTTTTCTGGTGAAGCTTTAGCAGAGGACAGTGAAGGAAGTATATCAACTGCGGCCAGTAACATTCAACAAGCAAGCCAAAAAATTGCTAAATCCTATTTCTACAAAGAACAGGATATACGGTACGAAAAAGCTGTGGAGCAGATGGAAGAAGGTCTGATCGAGTTTGACAAGAATTTGCCAACGCTGCAACAGGGTATTCAGGGCAAGGAACAGGAAAGCATTATGAAGTTTCTCCTCTCCTCCTATGAGAAACTCAAAGCAATTCGCCATAAGCCCCTTACTAAGAAAAACGGTGCCATTGTCATTGATGCCAGTGAATCCCTGTTTGATGCTGCTGGCTTTCTTGCTGAAGCACATCTGCCCAAAGCCAGAACCACAGAACAGACTATCCTTGAAGAGACCCAACGCCTGTTGCGCCAGCTGGAAAGGATCAATAAGTATTATATTGCCCATCATGCCGGAATTGAAAATAACAATAATGTTATTCAGCTCAGACAAGCTGTTGCTACATTTGAAGCTGGCCTGAGCAAGATCACTGCCCATGCAAACAAAACCGGGGCTTTAAAAGAAAATATTAACCGTATCAATAAACTATGGCCCATTGCCAAGGACTTCTATCTTGGGGTGCAACAAAGGGCCCAGCCTGTTATTGTACTGGCAGCCACAGATAAGCTGACTGAAGAATTGCTTATTCTGGAAAAACACCACAAGCTTCAAACACAAAAGGATCCACAGAAGCAAATGAAGTTAAAGCATTAAAAAAAATCATGGACTTTTTAGACGTCAAAACCGATTTTGCCTTCAAAAAAGTCTTTGGCAGCGAGCAGTCAAAGGCTATCCTGATTGATTTTCTCAATGCGGTCATTGATTTTGGGGATACCGGGATTACAGATCTTACCATTGTTGATCCGTACCAAGTGCCTTTGCTCAAGGGTATGAAAGACAGCTATGTGGATGTCAAGGCTGTCCTGTCGGATCACCGCAAGATTATTATTGAGATGCAGGTGCTCAGTGTGGAGGGATTTGAAAAACGAGTGCTGTACAATGCAGCCAAGCTCTATTCCACCCAGCTAAAAAAATCAGAAAAATACTCCACTCTGGAACCAATCATCGCCCTGACCATTACTGATTTTGAAATGTTTCAGGAATTCGATCGGGTAATTTCCTACTGGAACCTACGGGAAAAGGAAAGCCTGATTCAATACAGTGGTGATATTGAACTTATTTTTATAGAACTTCCCAAATTCACCAAGAACGAGGATGAACTGCATTCAGTAACAGATAAATGGATTTATTTTATCAAGAATGCCGGAGAACTTGATTTCGTCCCTAAAACATTCTCTGAACCCAACCTCCTTGATGCCTTTGAGCTGGCAAACACTGCCGGATTAAATGAAGACGAACTTGAAGTACAGTTTAAACGCCGCGATTTTATCTGGCTGCAAAAAGGTTCCCTGGAAAAGGCAAAAAAAGACGGGATACAGGAAGGAAGAGAGAAAGGTGAACAGGAAGCAAAGCTCTCTATAGCCCAAAACCTGCTGACACAGAATATAGATCCCGAAATTATTGCCGCAGGCACGGGATTATCCAAGGAACTCATTATCAGCCTGCGGGATCAAAATACTGAGCAGTAAACAGACTCGTTATCTCAATCACAATCTACAAAAAAATGCCTGAACTCAACTTCACAAAATCAAAAGACGGCCTTCTGCCCGCCATTGCCCAGGACGCAACCAGCGGCGATGTACTCATGCTGGCCTATATCAACGAAGAATCCTGGCAAGAAACCCTGAAAACAGGTAAAGCCCATTACTGGAGCCGCTCCCGCAATAAACTCTGGCTCAAAGGCGAGTCCTCGGGCCATGTCCAGATGGTCAAAGAAATCCTGGTGGACTGCGACCAAGACACCGTGGTCTTCAAGGTGGAGCAACTGGGCGGGGCTGCCTGCCATAAGGGCTATGCCAGCTGTTTCTTTCGCCGGGTCAAGGGCGATGATTTAGAAATTATTGCAGATCCAATCTTTGATCCAGACAAGGTTTACGGTTGATCTGCGGTCTCCTGTACTCCTCTAATGCTCTGAACAAGACAGGCACAGGGGCCAAGGCCCCAACGGTGAGGCGATTCAAGAAACGTTTGTAGGGGTAGACCCCTGTGTCTACCCAAAGATGCTAATCCCGAGCCGCGACAGGCGGACTCGTCAATAATTGAGGAAATCATGAGTGTACTCAAAGTAGGCATCCCTAAAGGGAGCCTGGAAAAAGCAACCATTGCCCTATTTGAAAAATCCGGCTGGAAGATCAAGATGGCGGCCCGGAACTACTTCCCGGAGGTGGATGACCCTGAATTGTCGGTTTATATCTGTCGCCCCCAGGAGATGTCCCGCTATGTGGAAGACGGGCTGCTGGATGCTGGTATCACCGGTAAAGACTGGACCTTGGAAAACGGTTCAGACATTGCTGTAGTAGAGGATCTGATCTACTCCAAGGTTAGTAAGAAACCCACTCGCTGGGTCATTGCCGTGCCTGGAGAATCTCCGATTACCTCAGTGGAACAACTGGATGGCAAGCGCATATCCACAGAGCTGGTCAACGTGACCCGCAATTTCTTTGAAGAACGAAATATAAAGGTGGACATTTCCTTTTCCTGGGGTGCGACTGAGGCCAAGGTTGTGTCCGGGCTGGCTGATGCCATTGTCGAGGTTACTGAAACCGAGGCCACTATCCGTGCCCACGGACTCCGGGTCATCCACGAGCTGATGCAGTCCAATACCCAGCTCATTGCCAACCATAAGGCTTTGGAAGATTTCTGGAAAAAAGAAAAGATCGACCATATCGCCATGCTGCTCCAAGGAGCCCTGCGGGCAGATAAAATCGTTGGTCTGAAGATGAATGTCCCGGAAGAACGGTTTGATGATATTCTGGAGATTCTGCCCAGCGTGACCGCGCCCACTGTGGCTCGCCTCTACAAGCAGCCCTGGTTCTCTGTGGAAACGGTTATTTCCGAGCATCAGGTCCGGGACCTGATTCCGCAGCTGAAAAAGATCGGGGCCGAAGGCATTATTGAGTATTCGCTGAACAAGGTGATCTGATTTTTTCTGTCTTTCATCAAAATACCCGACGTTGTAACGTCGGTACCCCATAAGGAACACATGAACTTTGCCCAGGTCACCTTTATTGACTCTGTCTTCAGCCTGCAACGGCTGCCTGAGCCTCTCTACCCGGAAATAGCCTTTGCAGGGCGCTCCAATGTAGGTAAATCCAGCCTGATTAATCGTCTGGTCAACCGTAAAAATCTGGTTAAGACCAGCTCCAAGCCGGGAAAAACCAGGAGCCTGAACTTTTTTGAAGTCAAGGAGCAACTCTATCTGGTCGACCTACCTGGCTACGGATTTGCCCAGGTGAATAAGCAAATGCGTTCCGAATGGGAAGTACTGATCAGCGGCTACCTGCTGGAGCGGGAGACCCTGGCCTGCGTAGTCGTCATCATTGACCTGCGCCATGCCTTGAAGAACACAGATCGGGAGATGATTGATTGGTTGCAGCATCACAATATCCCCAGCCTGCCGATCTACACTAAGGCAGACAAGCTCTCAAAAAACAAACAGGGCAAGCAGGCAGCAGCTCTGGATGCAGCCCTGAATATTGCCCCGGCAGATCGTATCCTTTTTTCCGCTCAAAGCGGCCAGGGATGTAGGGAATTACAGGACAGACTGGCGACGTACAGTGGAGAAAAAGGATGATCTTATCTCCTGACAAGAAAATATGAGAAAAAGTCCTGCATGGACGATAGAGAATAGCCCGGTGTTTCAACGCCGGGCACCCAACGGAGTTTGAAAATTTTATGGAATCCTTTGATGAACTTTTAGAGGTCTCGACCAAAATCCACGGCCACATCTGCGCCGGTCAGGTCATCGGTGTTCGAATGTCTATACTGGGCCTTGAACGCATCGGCATTGAAGACCCCAAAGGTGCGGATCGGAAAAAACTCTATGTGCTGGTGGAAATTGATCGTTGTGCCACCGATGCCATTCAGTCAGTGACCGGATGCAGTCTGGGCAAACGCTCCTTGCGCTGGATGGATTTTGGCATTATGGCAGCCACCTTTGTGAATCTGGAGACTGGTAAGGCGGTTCGGGTGACAGCGCTGGAGGAATCCCGTGAACTTTCTAAAAAATACTGTCCTGAGATTGAGGATAAATACCAGCGGCAGTTGGCGGCCTATCGAGTCATGCCGGAAGAAGAGTTATTTTTTGTGCAGGAGGTAACGGTCAATATCCCGGAATGCGATATGCCGGGTCGGCCTCAACGGCGGGTGCAATGCGAGCAATGCAAGGATCATGTCCAGGATAACCGGGACGTGGAACAGGAAGGACGTGTTCTCTGCAGGGCCTGCGCTGGTCAGCGCTATTATCAGGTGCTCTGAGGGATCTTTAAGGAAACATCTTACTGGCTACCAGTAGAGTATAAGGGGCGGAACTTCTGTTGTGAGGGCCCTGTTAGGCCAGGCAAGCACGCAGGTACTACCCCTACAGTCATTCTCAGCCCACAACCTTGGGCACTACATAGGCTTCGCCGTTTTCCTTGGCTGCATTAGCTAAGGCCTTTTCACGAGGCAGGGATTCCCGCACCACATCTTCCCGAAAGGCATTATTCTGACTGTGAGTATGGGTGGTAACCGGCACACCTTCGGTATCCAACTCATCCAGCTTAGCCACGTAGCTGAGGATATTATCCAGCTGCGGGGTCAGTTGCGCAATTTCTTCTTCACTTAATTCCAGACGAGCCAATGCAGCTACTCGTTCTACTTCTTGTTTGGTTATTTTCATGGGTCTTATCCTCAACATCCCTTAAAAACATATTTCATTTCTTCTCCCAAAAAACTTTCTTCCCCAGATGTACCACGTATTGCCGGATAAAATCAATGGCTATTCGATGTGCAGAAGCTGAGTATAACATCAGGAGGTTATCAGAAAAAAAAGGTGACGCACAGAGGCGGCATTCAGACCGCCTCCTGCATCGTGGGGAGAAGGGTTGGCCCTTTTTTATTAGTCAACAACACTTAACAGCATATCCACTGTGTAGTCCTGTTGCCATGTCTGTCGTTCTCGTACATAATCACCCGAGCCGCTATCCACCTTTTGGAGGTAGCGGATCAGCTCAATTGCGCTTATATTTTTGCTGCCTGCCTTGATTCCAGCCCATTGCACCTTACCATCTGTTATTTTCATGCCACCGCCTCCTTCATAAGCCAAACAACCGGATTATTCACCGATACTTTCAAATCTTCAAGACGCAATGCCTGCTTCAACAGATTATCATCTACGGTTAAAAAAACATCTGCACCATCTTCGGCACAGGCCAGATGCAAGGCGTCAAAAGCCTGTATTCCTTGCTCTTCAAATTCTTTTGCCCGGGTGGAAATGCTCTTGTCTATATTCACGACCTCATCACTCTGCCCCATGAGCAACTTGAGCTTCTTTTTCCTGTCTTCATCAGGAATCTGGTCAACCTCAAACTGGGCAATATTATGCCACTGCCGCTGTTCACAAAAGGACAGAATGACCTTAACAGCCTCTGATTCAAAACGAAAACGACGGTTTGATTGATCATCAAACAACCTGTTCATACAACAATTATCTAAATATACATGCATAACAAAACTCTCTTACGTGTATTTTCTCAGTCACTCAAGTCAAGGGGCTGCGCCCGACCAATTCTGTTGTCAGAATTACCATGCTGAATGCGCAGAATACTTCTTTTTTTTGAAAAAATTTTCCTGGAAAATCCCTAAGAAATTACCAAATCCTTTGGGTACGAATACGAACAGGAATACGTTGATCCTGTTGATAAGGAAAAAAGAGAGACGATTTGAGAAGAGAAGTAGAACACTTATAGCGATACTGTCTGGTCAATCGTGGAGTTATGCAGACTTGAGAAGAACAAAAAGGATGTGTCAGGCAGTTAAAGTTCCTGCTTATCCAATGGGAGAGAGCACGTAGGGTTCTCATAACAACCTCCTGGTAAGAGTAAAGTAGGCGACCCGGCTATCTCCCCTCTGGAGACCCGTGGCTTTCCGACACCGTTTCACAACGGTTGTGGCTTTTATCAACTTTCTGGTACCATCCAGAAAGCAGGCAACCGTTCCAGGTTACCTTTATGTTATGATTCAACAGACGATAAGATTTTTTTTTGAAACCGTTTAAGAAGAGTTTTGTATCGGTCAGTTATTACTTGTTACCGTCTTGATGAGTAAAATATATACAGCTTTATCTCTCTGGTCAAGAAAAATTTTCGCACTGGAGAAAAAAAGATAAAGAATCCACCCCCAGAGGGGGGTGGATTCTACGATGAAATAAAATTATTGCCCAGAGATTAATCCAAGTAATTCTTTATAGCTCCCTCCTTATACCTCCCAGCCCGCCCCAGCAGAGCGGGACAAGGAAATATGGAGCAAAGAAAGATCTCGCCAAACAAACTGTCTCAAATTCCTGGCCAATACCCTCTGACGATTTGAAGAGATTGATCCAGAGCTGGACAGGCAACCGAAGAGGCTGCAAACCGATCTGCTTTTTCCTTTGACAAATTAAACGGATAGCCGCAATCAAGTTTCTTTCCACAAAGTTCAGCTAAGACTGCAAAACAGCCGTCCCGCATGGCGGTCAGATTATAACCACCCTCCAGAGTAACCAGCATTTTCCCGTTACAGACCTCGTCTGCCACAGCAAGCATCTGGCGGGTCATCCAGGAATAACCTGCGGGTGTCACCTGCATGCTTCCCAGTGGGTCGCCGTCATGAATATCAAAACCACAGGAAATTAAAATAAGCTCAGGTTGATAGGCACGGGTCACCGGCACTACCAGTTCATTAACGATTCGGGCGTACTCCATATCACCTTGACCACCCGGCAAAGGGATATTGAGAGAGTAACCAGCTCCGGCACTGTTGCCGACTTCTATAACAGCACCAGTGCCTGGGTAATAAGGGTACAGATGACTGGAAATATAAAGCACCTTGTCTGTATCATAAAAACTCTTCTGGGTGCCATTACCATGATGCAGGTCCCAGTCAAAAATCAGAATACGTTGCATTCCCAATTCCTGGATGGCCCAGCGGGCAGCCACAGCCACATTATTAAACAGACAAAACCCCATAGACCCATCCTGCTCAGCATGATGACCAGGGGGGCGCACCAGACAAAAGGCATTATCCAGTTCTCCCTGTTCAATACGAACCAGACCATCCACCAAAGCACCAGCAGCAAAACAGGCTGCCTCGTAAGAACGGGCCGAGGTTTGGGTATCAGGATCTAAATAAGTATGTCCCTGCCCATGGGTCGCTGCCACCTGCTCCACCATTGCTGCGGAATGATTGAGCCGCAGAACCTCCTGCGATACGGGATCAAAGCCGGGAAAGAGAAAATGCTCTGCAATATCTCCCTTATCCAGGGCCTCATAAATAACCCGCAAACGCTCTGGCGATTCTGGATGACTAAAGCCAGGCTGATGTTCTAAAAAAAGTTCATTCCGATACACACCTGTTTTTCGCATCACGCCTCCTCCCGCAGTTCCCTGCATTGATATATCTTCTCTTCTGTAATAATCATATCCATATATTGATCATGGGGTTCCATAGGAACCTGCTTCACTATTTGCAACGCATAGGCCAGCCCGATTCGCCGGGCCTGGGGTGCCTCCTGGGGCAAAAAACGATCATAATAACCACCACCATAGCCAAGCCTGCCACCCAAGGCATCAAAAACCGAGCCAGGAACCACAACTGCATCAATGTCTGCCGGATCAATCATTGCCCGGGCGATCTGCTCTTTTGTTGGTTCCGGAATGCCAAAACAGCCGGGAACAAGCTGGCATCCAGGATCAGTAATCTGGACTGCCAGCAAGCGTGACTCTTTGCGCAGGGTAACAGGAACTGAGACTTTTTTCCCCTGAGCAAGACAATGCTCAATCAGGGCCAGGGTTTCCACCTCGCTCCGAAAATGAACATAGATAAAGAGATGGCTGGCCTTGTTTATAAAGGGTTGCCTCAATAATTGGGCCTGTATCTCCTGGCTTTTCTTTTGACGCTGAGAGGGATCCTGTAGATCCCGGTCAGCAAGACATTCCTTTCGCAGACGATTTCTCGTTGTATCTTCCATAGACTCTGTCGTTTTCATGGACATGTTGGCTGGCGACTTGATAATCAAAGAAAATTGCTGAACAGTATCAAGATCTGCTGCTTCTGTCAAACGACGGAAAAACTGTCACGGGTTATCTGACCTCTCTGGGAGAACAACAGGAGCAATTGCCCTGCCTGATTCCCCCTGCCTGTTCTTACTCATTGCTTTGCAGCTCTTAGCGCATTGGCCGCCCTGTCTTGTTTCTATGCATAGAGAAGAGCCTCCCTGGCACTTTCCTGCAAGAGTACCCCTGGACACAGGGAAGTCAAGCAGTTCTTACATTGTCAGCCCGGAACAGAGATGGTATCCTTGCAGGAATATATCGCTCTCAGAATATATCTTCCACCATTGCCTAAGGAGCTGCTGCATCATGGCGAAATACTTCAACACCACCGGCCCATGCTTCCCCCGCCTCCATTACATGCTCCCGCCCAAAGACCGCCTCATCGGGGCAAGTCTGGACCGTTATATCCGGGATGAACTCTACTGGGTTCTGCATGCGCCCAGGCAAACCGGCAAGACAACCTTTCTCCATTCCTGGATGCATGAGATCAATGCAGGCACAGAGGCCGTGGCCTGCTATGTCACCTTAGAGACCTGCCAGGAAGTGATTGAGGTGGAACGGGCCATGCCGACTATGGTGGATGCTGTCCGCCAATGGGCGAAACGCTTTGAGCTTCCTGTCCCTGGACACCCCTCAGACGTTGCAGCGGAAAGCATGCTCTCCGCAGTGCTGACCGAATGGGCAGAGATGACAGCACCCCGGAAACTCATCGTGTTCTTTGACGAGGTGGATGTGGTGGCTGGTCCGGCTATGGTCAGTTTCCTGCGTCAGCTGCGAGGGGGCTTTGCAGGCCGGGGCGCGGGTTCTTTTCCTGTCTCAGTGGCCCTGGTGGGGATGCGGGATCTCCGCAACTACCTGGTCTCCAGCAAGGACGGCAGCCTGCTCAATCCGGGCAGCCCCTTTAATATTAAGGAGGATTCAGTCACCCTGACCAACTTCAGCCGAGAAGACATCACCGCTCTTACCTCCCAGCATACTGGGGAGAACGGGCAGGTCTTCACTCCCGAGGCCCTGGACCGGATATTCGCCTGTTCCTCGGGCCAGCCCTGGCTGGTGAATGCCCTGGCCAAAGAGTGTGTTCTGCGCATCGTCCCGGAAGCAGGGACAGCTGTCCGGGCAGACCATGTGGATCAGGCCAAAGAGCGGCTCATCGCGTCACGGGCCACCCATATCGATTCCCTGAGTGTGCGCCTCCGGGAACCGAGGATACGCAAGATTATCCAACCCATCCTCACTGGTGCGTCCGACCCGACTATGGCAGACGGCGACGACTTCACCTTCTGTCTGGACCTGGGCATAGTGGCCTTTGACGAACAGGGCACGCCGGGTATTGCCAATGCTATCTACCGGGAAGTCTTTGCCCGCGACCTGAGCTACGGCATGCAGGTGGCTGTGCCGCCCCCGGAGTTCCGTTGGCAACAGGAGGACGGCAGCCTGGACATGGAGGCCCTGATGGATGAATTCCAGAAGTTCTGGGCCTGGAACTCAGAGATCTGGGAGGAAAAGGCCGACTACACCGAAGCCTTCCCGCATCTGCTGCTCATGGCCTTTTTGCAACGGGTGATCAATGGAGGCGGGACTGTGGACCGGGAGTATGCTGCCGGGAGGGGACGAATGGACCTGCTGCTGCGCTTTGGCGGCGGGATCAACCTGGTGGAGATCAAGCTTGTCCACCTGCGCATGGGCCGGGAAGCCACCCGGGATCAGGGCCTTGAGCAGGTAGACCGCTATGCCGACCGGACTTCCCCCCATACCTGCCACCTGGTTATCTTTGACCGGCGCCCGGATCAGCGTACCGTGCCCTGGGAGGAAAGGCTTGGTCGCGAAACCTGTACAACGCCGTCTGGGCGGGCAGTGGAGGTGGTTTGGTGTTGAGGGGGTATGTGATGGAGGTGGACGATAATGCAAAGGAGGTCAGGACTTTGTGGCGGTAAGGGTTCTGAAAGATAGATTCAGCATGGTGGTACAGCGGGTATGAGCCTCGTCATACAGGCAAGCCCACCCCGCGATAAATCACGGGGCTACTATTGGTTGTCCCTATGGGACAGAGGCAGCGTCCCAGAGGGACAGCACGAACATAGCCCGGGGTTTCAACCCTGGGCCTCCTGTGCAGGGTGACGGAAACACCACGGGCAGGCACGGGGACCTGTCCCTACGCCGCCCAACGATATTCCCGGCCATGACCATCCGGTGCGTTCCGTACGGGCGACCGGCCGGTCGCCCCTACGCCCCTTGCCGCGCGGCCCGTAGCCGCTCCAGGTAATTGCGACATTCTTCCGCATCATGGGTGCCGATGGCTTCTTTGATCTCCACGGCCAGGGCAATGTATTCCTCGGCCTTGGCAAGGTCGCCCATATCGTAATAGGTGGTGCCGATGTTCCAGCAGGTTACCGCCTCTCCGGCCCGGTCACCCAGCTTGCGGCAGATCGCCAAGTCTTGTTCACGATACTCCAACGCCTTGCCCGGCTCACCCTTGGCACGGTAGATCATGGCGATGTTGTTCAGGGTTGCGCCTTCCCCGATCTTATTGCCAACCTCTCTGTGAATAGGGAGGCATTGTTCATAATACGACAGGGCTGTGTCCCATTCACCTTGGTTCATATAAACATTGGCGATATTATTCAGGGTCGTGCCTTCCCCCTTCCGGTCGCCGACCTCCTGCCGGATACGCAGGCTCTGCTCATAAAGCTCCAGGGCCTGCCCGTACCTGCCCTGTTGCCGATAGATCGCAGCCATGTTGTTCATGGTCACGCCTTCGTCCTTGCGTGCTCCCAGCTTGCGCCAGAGAGGCAGGCTCTGCTCAAACCAGTGCAGGGCCTGGTCCTTCTCCCCGCGATTAGCGCAGGTGTAGCCCAGCTCATTCAGGCACCATCCCTCATCCCGGCGGTCTTCAGCCTGCCGGGCCGCAGTCAGGTTCATCTCCACGGCAGCCAGCTTCTCTGTCCACCAGCCCTGCCGGTCAAGGTAGATGTCAATTGCTCCGACCAAGACTTTTACCTCCCGCCACAGCTCGCTCTTCAGGCAGGCCGCAATCAGCCGCAGGCAATGCACCCGCTCATCATCCAGCAGGGCATAGCCCGGTAGACCGGCGGCGGTCTGTTCCTCGCACCACACTATATAATAGGCAGCCGCCCGCGCCAGGGCCTCCGTGCTCAGGCACAGGTTCCGGGCCGCATACTCATGGATCAGGGCATGGCCTATGTGCAGGCGTTTTCTCCGGCGTTCCAGCAGCCCGTAATTGACCAGCTCGTTCACGGCCTTGCGGCACCGGCGTTCATCGTCTTCCAGCAGGGCGATCATGGGCGCGGTCGCCAGCAGGTCATAAGCCAAGGTACCCGCCAGTCCCAGCACAAGGCGGGCATCCTCTCCCACCTGGGCCGTGCTCCGCCGGAGCAGCAGGGCCGCATTCCCGGCCTGATGCTCCTCACTCTCCCCCAGCTCCCTGAACGGCTCCTTCTGCAACCAGCGCAGGTAGTCTGTCGCAGGCTCTCCGGTGCTGTGCAGATAATGCCCGGCCAGGCGCAGGGCCACGGGCCAGCCGCCCAGCAGCCCGGCAATCTGCTCAACGGCTTCCTGATCCCCGGCCTCCCCGCCCCAGGCCCGCAAAACCTCCTCGGACTGGTCATCCGGCAGGGGTTGCAGGTCCAGGCGCAGCGGCCCGCAGTCGCTCTTCCTCCTTGTGGTGATCAGCACTCCGCATCGTCCGCGCAGGGCCAGCACCGCCGGGAGGTCGTCCGCCTCCTCGGCTCCGTCCAGGATCAGCAATGCCTGCCTGCTCCCCAGAGCCGCAGCCACCTCCTGCTGCACATCCCCGTCTACGGAAAGCTGCAAGGCACGGGCAATGGTCTGAACGGCCTGAGCCGTGTTCGCCTGATGGTAAAAGGTGTGAAAGATGATGCCGTCCGGGAAGCGGTCAGGAGGAAGCCTGCGCACCGCACGGGCAGTCAGGGCGGTCTTGCCCATGCCGCCGGGTCCGCAGACAGCCGCAATCCGGTCAGGGTGCAGGTGCTTGTCCAGCCAGGCCAGTTCGTCCTCCCGGTGGAGGAAGATGTCGTCTTCGCTCGGAAGGAGGCGGGTTGCTTCCGCAGAGACAGGTGCAGGCTCCGGCGCAGCATAGTGGTAATGGGTTTCCTTAACGTGAACCGGCCCGGTGCCTCCGATAATGTTGCGATCACCGATAGACTTCTGGGTGACCGTGCTGCTGTTGCCGACCGGCGGTGCGGAATCTTTCCGTCCAAGGGCCGCCCATGCTTTGTTCAGGAGAAAGACGAGGGCGGCGAGAGCGGTCAGCCCGGCACCGCTCCATGTCACCTCCGGGTGATTCCACAACCATTGCCCTGTGTCCACAATCCATTGCCGGGCCTGTCCGAGCAGTTCCAGTTTCATCCATCCTCCTGGGCGATGTTCCGGTCGCCGTCCTTGTCCTCGAATTGCTTGGTCATGCCTTGCGCCTCTCTCTTCACACCCCGCAATAAATCACGGGGCTCTAATCGACTGTCCCTCCGGGACAGGAAAAAAAGCCGTCCCAAAGGGACGTAGCGAACATAGCCCAGGGTTTCAACCCTGGGGCTGGCCTCCGTATGCTGAGTTATCATGTGGATAGATTCCCCTATGGTACCCTGTTCATGCCTTTGCAACAACAAGGAAAGATGAAGGGGTGTCAGGAGGGAAGGTCAGGGATACCCTCACCGGGAGCATAACGCTTGTCTCGATTCGAGCATAACGCTTGTCTCGATTCGAGCATAACGTTTGTCTCGATTCGAGCATAACGTTTGTCTCAATCCGAGTATAACACTATACTCCCCAAACCCTGCGCCGCAGGGATTTGTTGCGGATCGACTCTACGATTCCCCATCATACCTCCAATCTCTGTATTTCCGCAACCTGTACGGGCGGTTCGCGAACCACCCCACCTCTTTCCCCGGTATCTTTGATCCGCATTCTGCCAAAACTGTTTGCAGGATGACGCGAAGGAAGGTATCCTAACATGTTAACAACGGTTGAGTCGATATCCTCTACTTTAAACAAAGGAGCGTTTTTATGGGAAGCATAACAATTCGTGTCCCCCAGAATATCCAGGTGCAGTATGCGGTTGAGGACCAGTTCATTACAAGGCGACTACTTGAGGTACTCAATGATATGATGTTACGGCTCCAGCCGGGTCGGGAAAAGCCGGATGAGCTGTTGGGCCTGTTTGCCGACGAGGCTGACCTGCTTGATGACATTGTCGCATCAGCTATGCACACACGGGAAACAATGCCGTTCAGGGAGGCATGAGATGAACAGGATACTGCTTGACACGGATATCTTTTCGGAGGTCCTGAAAAAAAGAGATCAGCAGGTAGCGGTCACAGCGCGACAGTATTATAGCCGGTTCGGGCAATACACTATCTCGATAATCACTGTTCTGGAAATCGTCAAAGGACTCCATAAGATGAAGCGCAAGGAGAAGATTCAAGACTTTTTAACAAACCTTGCAGGCACGGAAATGCTCACCTTGACAGAAAAGAGTGCTGAATTAGCCGGGAGGATGTTCGCTGATCTTGAGAGTAAGGGCCAGACAATCGGACGGGCAGACCCAATTATCGCAGCCATAGCTGTGGAGCATCAGCTCGTTCTTGCGACAGGCAACGAAAGGCATTACAGGCGGATTCAGGATGCAGGCTATGATCTGCAACTCACCAACTGGAGAACAGCTCCTTCTTCCATAAACGGAAATTCGTAATCCGCGTTGTATAAACCAGGCAGACACACAGGTCTTGTCCCTACCAGCCGCCCCCTCCCCTTTCCCCCTTTCCTGCCCCGCCCCAGAGAACAAACTGACCATTGCATGGCAAAATACCGTTGTCAACATATCACGTACAAGGTATAGTTCATAATTACAACCACAACGTGCCGCAAAGATGTAATACATCGTACCAAAACGAATGCCTTTCTTTTTTGAACACTCAAAAATGCAAGCTGCAACCCCGGAGGACGCCCTATGTCCAAAACACCTGTAGAACATGTACACGCACGCTTAGACCACGACGAAGACCTTTCCCTCCTCCACGAGGTCAGTATGAAGACAGCCGGTGTCTCCCGCCTGGAGATGTGTATCCAGTGCGGAAGCTGTGGTGGTTCCTGCCCCTCTGAGATGGATATGGATCACACCCCGCGCACCCTGTTTGCCATGCTGCGCGCCGGTATGCGGGAAGAAGTCTTACTGAGCAACACCCCCTGGATCTGCGTTTCCTGCTACCATTGTGTTGTCCGCTGCCCGCAAAACGTCCATATCACCGATGTTATGTACAGCCTCAAGTCAATGGCTATTCAGGAAAAGAAGTACCGCGACTCATCAGCACCGGACTTTTCCGAGACCTTTGTGGAGATGGTGGAAAAATATGGCCGCAGCTACGAGTTCGGCCTCGCAACCCGCCATTACCTCAAGCATTCGCCCCTGCGTATGATACGTACAGCTGCAATGGGACTGGGTATGCTGAAGAAAGGGCGTCTCAACATGAAGCCAACAACAATAAAGGGGATGGAGCAACTCACAGCCATCCTCAATAAAGCCAAGGAAATGGAGCTGGCCCATGAGTGATTACATCTTTTATCCGGGCTGCGCAATGGAAAGCAATGCCAAGGCCTATTATGACTCCTTAATGGAGATCGCCCAACCCCTGGGCATAAACCTCCAGGAAATCGACGACTGGAACTGCTGCGGTGCTACCGAGTATGTGGGCATCAATCTCATCCCTGCCTATTCCCTGATTGCCCGTAACCTGGCCCTGGCTGCCAAGACGGGTCAGAAGACGGTACTTTCTCCCTGCTCAGCCTGTTATCTCAACCTTGCCAAGGCTGATTATTACATGGCAGAACGGCCCGCCCTGGGGGAAAAGGTCAATGAGGCCCTGGCCGCAGGCAACCTCCAGTACACACCAGGCTCTCTGGATATCCGCCACCTGCTTGATGTGCTGATTAACGATATCGGGCTGGATACCCTGAAGGCAAAGGTGGTGCGACCGCTCAAGGGTCTGCGGGTTGCCCCGTATACAGGCTGCATGGTCCCCCGTCCTGATTATAATAAACGCTGGTCTGATCCGGAACATCCCACAGAACTGATTGATGTGCTCAAGGCTATTGGTGCTGAGGTCGTAGCCTTTCCAGGCGGGGCCACCTGCTGTGGCGGCCATATGACCCAGATCGGCCCGGACACGGCCTATGAACTCATCCGTCGCCTGATCTCCTCGGCAGAAAAGAGCAAGGCAGATATCATGGTCACGGTCTGCCCCATGTGCCAGCTCAATGTGGATGCCTATCAGGGTGAGACCAACAGCCATTACGGCACTGATTACGAGATGCCTATTGTCTTCTTCTCCCAGCTGGTAGGACTGGCCCTGGGCTTTCCGCCGGAGAAACTGGGCTTTGGTAGCGAGATCACTAGCACGGAAAAGGCCCTGTCCCGAATCGGTATGGATATCCCGGAAGCTGCCATTACAGAGGGGAAACAGCGCCAGCAGGAAGGACTGCCCATGCCACTCTGTATGCGAAAGACTGCAAAGACCCCGGAATGCAAAAGACCCTGCGCAGAGGAGGCCAAAGCATGAGTAACGACAAGACAAACAAGATCGGCGTCTATGTCTGCCATTGCGGCACCAATATCTCGCACACGGTTGATGTGGCAAAGGTGCGGGACTGGGCTGCTGAGGGCCTTGGCTCGGAAGGAGTCGTCATTGCCCGTGATTATAAGTTTATGTGCTCCAGTCCTGGTCAGGAGTTGATTGAACAGGACATCAAAGAACTGGGCCTGGATCGGGTGGTGGTTGCGGCCTGCTCTCCTCATCTCCATGAGCTGACCTTTCGCAATGCCAGTAAACGGGCAGGACTGAATCCCTATCTCACCGAGCTGGCCTCTATCCGCGAGCAGGTTTCCTGGGTGCATACGGATAAGGAAGCAGCCACGGAAAAGGCCAAGGCCGTAGTGACCGGTGCGGTTGAGCGGGTTATTGAGAATGAGCCGCTTGAGGAACTCAAGGTTGCTATCCACCCGGACACCCTGGTGGTGGGCGGGGGCATTGCCGGTATCCAGGCAGCCCTGGAGATTGCCAATGCCGGCAAAAAAGTCTGGCTGGTGGAACGGGAAGCCTCCATTGGCGGTCACATGGCCCAGTTTGACAAGACCTTCCCCACCCTGGACTGTGCCGCCTGTATCCTGACCCCGCGCATGTTTGAGGCTGGCAATCATCCCAATATCGAGCTGATGACCTGGAGCGAAGTAACCAACGTTGCAGGCTATGTGGGCAACTTCTCAGTCACGATCAAGAAAAAGCCCCGCTACCTCAAAGAGGAGCTGTGTACAGGCTGTCGGATCTGCATCGAGAAATGCCCAACCAAGGTGGTTGATCAGGGCTACGAAGCGGGTATTGGCTATCGCAAGGCCATCTACACCAGTTCGGCCCAGGCCGTGCCCAAGTACCCGGTCATTGATACGGAGAACTGCAACTTCTTCCAAAAAGGCACCTGCAAGGTCTGCGAGAAGTCCTGTCCCACCGAGGCCATTGACTATGAGCAAAAAGAAGAGTTCCTGACTGTGGATGTGGGGAATATCATTCTGGCCACCGGCTATGACCTCTTTGATGCCCGTAAGGTGAGCAACTATGGTTATGGTCGCTTACCCAATGTCTTTACCAGCATAGAGTTTGAACGCATGTGTAATGCTGCTGGCCCGACTTCAGGTGATATTGTCCTGCGGGACGGCAAGACCACGCCCAAGACCGTGGGTATTATCCACTGTGTTGGTTCCCGTGATCGCAATTATAATAACTACTGCTCCAATATCTGCTGTATGCAGAGCCTGAAATTCGCCCATCTGGTCAAGGAACGCACCGGGGACACGGTCTATGATTTCTATATTGATATGCGGACTCCGATGAAGGCCTATGATGAGTTCTATCAGCGTGTCCTGGAAGAAGGCACCCTCTTTGTTCGGGGCAAGGTGGCCCAGGTCACGGATGCAGCCCGCAAGGCAAGTGAAGAAGGCAAGCTGATGGTCCAGGTGGAAGACACCCTGATCGGCAAACAACGCCGGATTCCTGTGGACATGGTGATCCTCTCCATTGGTATGGAGCCGCGTCATGATGCTAAGGAGACCGGCAAGCTCTTCGGCATCGGCTGTTCAGCCAATGGCTGGTTTACTGAGAAGCACGCCAAGCTGGACCCCATCTCCACCATGACCGAGGGTATCTTTATTGCTGGCACAGCCACCGGCCCCAAGGACATCCCCACCTCAGTGGCCCAGGGCAGCGCAGCCGCAGCTCGGGTCCTGAATATGATCATGCGCGGTGAAGTTACCCTGGAACCCATCAAGGCCAGCGTCTATCAGGGGCAGTGCTCAGGCTGCCGCATCTGTAACAGCCTCTGTCCGTTTAACGCGATCACCTTCCTGGAAGACCGCAAGGTCAGTGAAATCAACCCGGCCCTATGCCAGGGTTGCGGCACCTGCGTGGCAGCCTGTCCTGCCGGAGCAATCAGCGGCACCGGCTTTAGCAATGACCAGATACTCGCCCAGATCGACGGCCTGCTGATGGACGTTACTCTGGCTGACGCATAAGAGGAGTCAATAATGAGCGAACAATTTGAACCGGTGATCATCTGTTTCACCTGTAACTGGTGCTCCTACCGGGCTGCGGACCTGGCAGGCACAGCCCGAATGCATTACGCCCCCAATGTCCGCTTGGTCCGGCTGATGTGTTCCGGTCGCCTGGACCCCACCTTTATAATGAAGGCCCTGTCCGGTGGCGCAGACGGTGTCCTGATCACGGGCTGTCATCCTGGCGAATGTCATTATATTGAACAGAACTACAAGGCCCAAAGCCGCTGGCTCCTTTTGCGACGAGTGCTGAAAGGCTTGGGCATTGCCCCGGAGCGGGTCAAACTGACCTGGACCAGTGCATCTGAGGGGACAAAGCTGACCAAGGAAATCAATTCCTTTGTTGAGGAGATCCGTGACCAAGGTCCCTTGGCCTGGCATAAAAACCTACAGCAAGAGAAGCAAGAGACATCACAACACAATCCGAAGCAGGCCCCTGTGGAGGTGACAGTATGAGCAAACCTAAATTCGCCATGTACTGGTCCGGCTCCTGCGGTGGCTGCGAGATTGCGGTCATCAATATCCATGAGAAGATCCTGGATGTGGATGCCAATTTCGATATCGCCTTCTGGCCCGTGGCTATGGATGCCAAGGTCAAGGATGTAGAAGCCCTGGAAGATGAGGAGATCCTGCTCTGCCTCTGGAATGGTTCCATCCGCAATGAGGAGAATGAGCACATGGCTCACCTGATGCGCAAGAAGTCCAAGCTGCTGGTTTCCTTTGGCTCCTGCGCCACCGAGGGTTGCATACCCGGCCTGGGCAACCTTTTCCCTGTTGCCGAGCTCATCGACACCGCCTATACCACCCTGACCACGGATAACCCGGATAATATCCGTCCGCAGACCGTAACCCAGGTACCAGAGGGTGAGATCACCATTCCGGCCATGAAGGACCGGGTACATACCCTGGCCCAGGTCGTGGATGTGGATTATTTCATGCCTGGCTGCCCGCCGGAGAGCCACCAGATCGCAGCAGTGATTGACCTGGTCATTGAGGTACTCCAGGGCAAGGCCGAGCTACCACCCAAGGGTGCTGTCATCGGAGCTGGTCATTCCACGGTCTGTGAGGAATGCCCGCGCCAACGAAACCTCAAGGCCATTAAGGCCTTCCGCCGTATCCAGGATGTGGCCCCGCTTGACCCGGAACTCTGTATCCTGGAACAGGGTGTTCCCTGCAACGGCCCGGCCACCCGCAGCGGCTGCAAGGCCCGTTGTCCCAGTGTTGGTGCCCAGTGCATTGGCTGCTACGGCCCGGCAGAAGGTGTAGTGGACTACGGCGCACGTCTGATCACTGCTTTTGCCTCGGTCATTGACTCCAAAGATCCTGAAGAGATCGAACAAATCCTGGACGGCATCCCTGATCCGGCAGGGCAATTCTATCGTTTCAACCTGGCTGATTCGCTGTTCCAGGCGGGTGCGCCAGCATTCAAGAAAAATGAGGTGTAGTCATGGAACGCATAACTATTGATCCCATTACTCGCCTTGAGGGACACGGGAAGATTGATATCTTTCTGGATGATAAGGGCGACGTTGCTAATTCCTATTTCCAGATCCCTGAGCTGCGCGGCTTTGAACGCTTCTGCGTGGGCCGCCCTATTGAGGAAATGCCCCTGCTGACCAACCGCATCTGCGGGGTCTGCCCGGAGGCTCATCACATGGCCGCTGCCAAGGCCGCTGACGCTGCCTATCAGATTACACCGCCGCGCACAGCCAAGCTGCTGCGTGAGCTGCTCTACATGGCCTTTTACTGCACCGACCATACTACCCATTTTTACGCCTTGGGTGGCCCGGACTTCATCATCGGACCGGATGCCCCGGTTGCAGAGCGTAACATCCTCGGGGTTATCCATAAGGTGGGTATGGAGATCGGGGGCAAAGTCATCCAGATGCGCAAATTCGGTCATAAGGTGGTGGAGATGATCGGGGGCCGCAAGGTCCATCCGGCTGTTGCCATCCCCGGCGGCGTGACCAAGATCCTCAGCGAGGGAGAGCGAAAAGAGATTGAAGAGATGGGCCGCTGGGCCATTGAGTTTGCCCAGTTCAGTCTTCAGACATTTAACGACATCGTTCTGGCTAACCAGACCTATCTGGACCTGATTGTCGGTGATATCTACCGCGATGAGACCTATTATATGGGGCTGGTGGATAAAAACAACAAGGTCAATTTCTACGATGGTAAGGTACGGGTGGTTAATCCTGAGGGCAAAGAGTTCTGCAAGTATGCGCCCAATGAGTACATGAACCATCTTGCCGAGCATGTCGAGCCTTGGACCTATCTCAAGTTCCCGTACCTGAAGAACGTGGGCTGGAAAGGTTTTACCGATGGCAAGGATTCAGGCGTGTACATGGCAACCCCGCTCTCCCGCCTCAATGCGGCAGATGGCATGGCCACCCCGCTGGCTCAGGAACATTATGAAAAGATGTACGAGACCTTGGGCGGCAAGCCAGTACATCAGCGGCTGGCAATCCATTGGGCCCGCCTGATTGAGCTGCTCTATGCAGCGGAACGTTGGGTGGAACTGGCTACCGACCCTGAGATCACCTCTTCAGATGTTCATTGCAAACCCACTGAGATCCCCACTGAAGGCGTCGGTATTGTAGAGGCACCGCGCGGCACCCTGACCCATCATTACTGGACCGATGAGCGGGGAATCCTCACTCAGGTGAACCTGATTGTGGGCACCACCAATAACTACGCCCCGATCCAGATGAGCACCAAGAAAGCGGCGCAGCATCTGATTAAGGGTGGCAAGGTGAATGAAGGCTTGCTCAACATGGTGGAAATGGCCTTCCGGGCCTATGATCCCTGCTTTGGTTGCGCTACCCATTCATTGCCGGGACAGATGCCGCTGGAGGTGCGGCTGCACGACCAGCGTGGTGAGTTGGTGGATGTTGTTACGCAGTCAGCAATTCCCGAACCCCTCTCAAATGCTGAAATAGCATAGTTGAACAAAAATATTTTCGTAAACATTTTTTATTCGTGTTTGACATATCAAACGTTTTG
>NZ_JALAAI010000043.1:0-27037 GCF_052785085.1 Candidatus Electrothrix sp. | reverse complement strand
GCCCGGAACCGAGACAACAAAGAATATATGACGCTCTTGGCCTGCCACATCATCCTGGCAGGATTATCAAGAGGACGATTCCGGCAAAATAAAAATTTGTAGTGCCATAGGAATAGTCAAAAAATAAGCAACTTGTTGTTTTTGCATAACTTTGACTTTTTATGTCACGAACTTGGGTTAACGGTGGGTGGCAAGGGCGAGAGACTCAAGTTCTTCCGATGCGGAGTTGACAGCCCCCAACTCGTAGATACACCCGGCTCGGGATTACGGAGTGGTGGAGGTTAAATGAGAGCAGGGTCATATCACATCCCCCAGACAGTAATCTCGGTTCCGGTAAAGGATTCCCGCCTCCTGAAGATCTTCTCCTCCCAGGGCCTGTCGGTTCTATCAAAAATCACCAGGTGTCCGTCTGTTGTGCCGCATCGGTCCATATAGTTCCAGGTCTGCTCAAGCCCCTCCTGAATCGTGGCATCAAGGGATTTATAGAGAATCTTCAGCTCAATAACGCTCTTCTGCACCCCGCCCTCGTAAAACCAGATCAGCAGCAGGTCGGTTCGTTTGCGACCCAGCCCGTATTCCCGCTCCACGCGACCACCTGAATTGATAATACGCTGGAGAAATGCCTGAAGCAGGAGCTGCGGGCCAGCCTCTTTGTACTGGAAACGCTCGACCCAGTGCTCGGAATGCTCACGGAAGAACTCCTGAAACGCAGCCATCAGTTTTTCTATATCCAGGGTTCCGGTTGGATTCACATACCAGGCCGACTCCTGGGAAATAGTGAGCTGAGTGCTGAAGGTCAGCTCTCTGGGGATCACCTCCTGATAGAGCCGGTTGGCGATCCTGAGCTTGCCCTTGGTTTTGATCAGCCCCAGATCCTCAGCATACATGATATCATCCGGCGGAATGTTTTCCGGGCTTTCCGCACCGTACAGAATGGGACCGACCACCCTCTGCACCCGTTCCTCCCGGAGCTTATCCGCCAGCTGGTCAAGATGGGTCTCTCGCCGGAGGATCAGGTTGTCTCCGGCTTTGCGGATCATGTCCGGGGTAATGGTTACGGAACGATCCCGGTTTGCCTTCATATTAAAGCAGACTTCATAGGCCAGGGCGTTGACCAACCAAGGCTGTCCTTCAGTCAGTTCCCATACTGCATCCAGCACACCGTCGGCAAAGACCTGCCCGGTTGTCTCTGTATGAAGCCGGTACAGCCGTTCCGTCTCGTCTCGGGAAAAATCACCCAGCCTGAGCGACACGGCCTTGATATTGAAGGCACTGCCGCCGGTGATGATATCCTTTTCCCGGTCGGAATGAATACGGTAGTCCCGGATATCACGCACTCCGCAGAGGATAACGCTCTGCGGAAAATGCGAGGGGCGGGTGTTGTATCCGGTACGGAGCTGGCGCAGCACAGAGATCAGGGTGTCTCCGACCAGTGAATCAATCTCGTCAATGAGCAGAACAAGAGGTCGGTCGAGCTTTTCCGTCCACTGGGAAAGGGCCTCATGCAGGGCATTTTTTCCACCCCACTGCTCCACCAGCGCACTCCAGTTATCGTAAAGAAATCTGTCGTTCAGGTAACGGCGTGCTCCAGAGGCGATCTCGCCGACAATGCATTTGATACCGCTTTCAACGTCTCCGCGGGCGGCCTGGGCCATTTCCACATTGCAGTACAGGCAGGTGTATTTTTCTCCCCTGTTCAGAGCCTCCATCAGGGCCAGCAGGCCGGAGGTCTTGCCGGTCTGCCTTGGTGCGTGGAGTATGAAGTATTTTTTCTGATCTATGAGAGGGAGCAGCTCTTCGAGGTCAAAGCGTTCCAAGGGAGGCAGGCAATAATGATCCTCAGATTTGACCGGGCCTGCGGTGTTGAAGAATTTCATAATGCTCTCCGAAAACCCTTTCCGGGCTGCTGGTTATGGTATTTCGTTTTTTCCGCATTTTTCCCCAGAGGAGGAACCGCTCCATCTTCTGTTGGATGTTCCGAAAAACAAAGCTTAGTTCACTTTCTGGAGAAGTCAAGCGGTTCTTTCGGGGCAGTCTACTCCACATCGGAAGCACTTGAGTCTCCCGCCCTTGCCGCCTCCTGTTAAAAGGGTGGGTTATTTTTCAATATTAATCTGTTGGAATATTTATACCATACACCGGATTATTCTTGACAGACTGGCAGCCGATCTTCATACTGTAATCTAAAGCAAAACAGCCGGTCGGACACTCCCCCCCCTGTTCGGAACAAAAGAGTGGGATGAAGAAAAACTTCCTCGGTAAACAAGGCGGGTGAAAAAGAACAGGATGCAGGAAACAGCGTTTGAAAACATAGGCTACAACCATAAGTACGTACAAAAAAATTGGCTACACTTGCTTATGCTTCTTGTTTTCTGGGGTCTTGTTATTCCGCAGAACCATGTGCATGGGCAATCTCTTAATCCTGATATTCGTATTTCTCAATACCTGCACAGATCGTATATTGATAATGAAAAAATAAAGAGTGTCCTTGATATTACGCAGGATGATGATGGGTTTCTTTGGCTGGCAACCTATACAGGATTGGTACGCTTTGATGGCGAGGAATTTGTTCAGTACAACCGCATGATGCGTGATGATTTTCCGGCTTCAGCGGTACGTACTTTGCTTAAGGACAGCAAGGGCCGTTTATGGATTGGCACCAATGATAACGGGCTGTTTTTTTATCAAGACGACATTGACATTTTTACAGGGTTTACAGTTGAAGATGGGCTTCCTGCTAACTCAGTCAGGGTCTTGTTTGAGGACCAGGACGGTGGTTTATGGATTGGAACAACTTCAGGGCTTGCTTATTTTGACGGAACAACTTTTCAACGCTTTCCCTTATTAGACGTACCAGGCAACAAACTGGTTAATTTTATCTGTCAGGATGCTTCAGGAACTCTCTGGGTTGGGACGAAGCGGGCCGGGTCCTTATATGTTTTTGATAAGCAAGCAAAAGGGTTTGTTCCCTATCATGGAATGCTGGCTCAATTAACCCAACATACTGTTCTTGAGTCCATGGTCAAGGATCGTACAGGAAAAGGGCTTTGGGCAATTACTGCTGATATGCTTTTCCTGGTAAAAGATGATGAAGTTGTTAAAGTTTTTGATTTGAATAATGAGGTAAATCACCCGGGAAAAATCAGTAATACCAGAATCTATCAGGATAATAATGGAACATTATGGTTAACCGGCGATAGTGGGTTGTTCCGTTATTATCAGGGGGAGTTTGATGCTTTCTCGCAGCGTGAAGGCCTGAGTGATGATATTGTTTCTGCAGCATATCAGGATAAAGAAGGAAGCCTTTGGCTTGGAACACGTCCGGGAATTGATCAGTTTTCAGAGACAAAGTTTCTTATCTATTCTGACTCTGAAGGAATGCTCGGCCAGACCGTTAATGCGGTTTTGGAAGAGAAGCCAGGGGAATTTTTAGTGGCAACCAATCAGGGCTTGAATCTGGTTCGTCCTGATCTGAATACAGTAGAACCGTTTTCAGAACAACAGTTTAAAACCAGAATCAGGCATCTGTATAAGGATAGCCTGGACAGGGTGTGGGTGAGCACCTATGGCAATGGATTGCTCGTTCTGAAAGACCGGAAAATAGTGCAGCAACTCAAAGTGCAAGACGGCCTTGTTTCTGACAGGGTTCGGGTTGTTTTGGAAGACCGCCAGCATAATATCTGGGTCGGAACCACCTCTGGTATCAGCGTTATTGATCAGCACGGTACTATCACGAATTATACAAGCAGGACTTATACAAGCAAGGGAGAGAGCGGCCTGAAAAATGATTTTATCTTAAGCCTGTATGAGGACCAGCAAGGCCGTATCTGGATTGGAACAGATGGAGGCGGAATTCATATCTACGAGCAAGGGAGAATACAAAGGAGGTATGAAAGAGATAAAAGGTTACCTGGAAATGTCATTTTCAGGTTTTACCAGGAGCCGGAAGGTGGCATGTGGGTAACCTCAAATAATGGCATTTTTATCATCCGGGGCGACAAGATACATACTCTGAGTTCCAGGCAGGGTTTATTGACCAATAGTATTTTTGAGATAACAGCGGATGCAAAAGACAGGCTGTGGATGACAAGCAGTCTTGGTGTGTTTTATGTCCACCAACAGGACATAGAGGAGGTTCTGCTGGGGAAGAAAAAGACCTTCCCACGGGTAGTTTTTGACAACCATTCAGGACTTAAAAAAAATCCAACAGCAACAGCCTGGATGGAAGTCAGTACGAACAAGACATTATGGATTCCCACCCACGGTGGCGTTGCTGTGATTGATCCTGATCATATCCCAATTAATGAAATATTACCGAAAACCATAATTCTTTCTTCAAATATCAAGACAGCTGGTACAAAGGATTCCCAAGGTGTGTTTTTTATCCCGCCTGAGACAAGCAGGTTGAATTTTTACTTCACGGTGCTCAGCTTTGTTTCTCCTGAAAAAAATCAGTTGCAGTTTAAACTTGAGGGCTTTGACAAGGAATGGTCAAGTCCCAGTAAAAAACGGGAGGTCTCTTATACAAATCTGCCACCAGGCTCTTATTCCTTTAAAGTAAAGGGAAGGAATAATGACGGTGTTTCATCGTCTGATGACGCTGTGTTGCGCTTTTACAGGGTGCCGTATTATTACGAGACCTCCTGGTTTCGTTTCCTGGTGATTATTACGAGCGTTTTTTTGTTTATTCTGGCAGGAGTTTTAATCTATCGGCATCGTGTAAAAAAACTGAACCTGGAACTGAAACGCCGCAAACTGCAACTGGAGTTAGAGAGAAAGGCAACAGAAGTAGAGCGGGCTGCCAAAGAACATGAAATACGACTATCAGAGGCCTATAGTCGATTTGTTCCCCATATTTTCTTTAATTTTTTAGGAAAAAAGAGCATCCTTGATGTACGATTGGGAGATCAGGTGGAAAAGGAGCTGACTGTTCTTTTTGCTGATATTCGTGACTTTACCTCGTTGTCTGAAAATCATACCCCCAAGGAAACCTTTGATTTTATCAACTCCTATCTGAGTCAAATGGGGCCGATTGTGCATCAATACGCAGGATTTGTTGATAAATACATAGGGGATGCTATCATGGCTCTGTTTCCAACAGCCCAGCAGGCATTGGATGCTGCTGTTGAGATGAACACCAGCCTGTTGCGTGAGGAAAATCAGCAACGGATAAAAAATCATCAGATGCCGGTACGAATTGGTATAGGTATTAATACCAGCAAGTTAATGCTTGGTACTGTTGGTGAAGAAAATCGTATGGATGGGACAGTGATCAGTGATGGCGTGAATCTGGCAGCGCGTCTGGAGGGCCTGACCAATTATTATGGGGTGAATATCCTTTTTTCTGAAGAAACCTATCAAGGTTTGGCAAATCCTGAACAATATTACGTCAGGATTCTCGATAATGTGACCGTTAAAGGAAAGAAAAAACCTGTCAGGGTTTTTGAAGCCTTGGATGCTCTTCCTGAACCTGTGCGTTCGTTAAAAATACAGTCTGCTTTTGTTTTTGAAGAGGCTATTGCTTATTATCAGGCAGGAGAGTTACGCCAGGCAAAAAAAATATTTCAGGAATGTTTACGAGTATGTCCTGATGATAAAGCATCAGATACCTATATCCAACGTTGTTCTCATTACTTACAGGTTGGTATAGGAAATGATTGGAATGGGGTTAATGTCTTGGGATTTAAATGATCTTGTCAATATTGCTGAACAAGTATGATGGGTGAGCAGGCTGTTATGAAGAAGAGCAAAATACTTGTCACCGGAGGCGGAGGGTTTATCGGGCTTGCTCTGGTGAGAGAGCTCTGTGCGCAGGGGAAAACGGTTCGTGTCCTTGGGCGGCATCGCTATCCTGCTGCAGAAGCTGCCGGAGCTGTTTCTCTGCAAGGCGACATTCAAAACCTGAAAGATGTGCGACAGGCTGCTGCTGGTTGTGATACGGTCTTTCATGTTGCAGCCAAGGCAGGAATCTGGGGGACTTTTCAGGAGTATTATGCTATTAATGTTCTGGGTACCCTGAATGTGCTGGCAGCCTGCAAAGAGCTGGGCATCGAAAACCTGGTGTATACCTCAACCCCGTCTGTGGTGTTTGACGGCCATGATATAGAAGGGGGGGATGAGTCACTTCCCTATTCTGCCAAGCCGCTCTGCGCCTATGCAATCACCAAGATCCTGGCAGAGCAATATGTCTTGCAACATAACTCTGAGAAACTGCGAACAGCAGCCATTCGACCCCATCTTGTCTGGGGGCCAGGAGATACCAACCTGATTCCACGTCTCATGGCTCGTGGCCGGGACCAGAGCCTTCGTATTGTTGGCGATGGAAAAAATCAGGTGGATATTGCCTATATTGATAATGTGGTCCACGCCCATCTCTTGGCAGCTGACAATTTAGCAGGTTCAGGCAGTGCTGCTGGTCATGCCTTTTTTATTGGACAGCAGGAGCCTGTATCGCTGTGGCCGTGGGTGAATGATCTCTTTGCCAGGATGGACGTGCCTCCTGTGACCTCGCAGGTGAGTTTAGGAACAGCAAAGACCATAGGATGGCTGCTGGAAAAAGGCTATGGTGCTTTGGGCCGCAGGCAGGAGCCAAAGATGACCCGTTTTCTTGCCGAACAACTGGCCATGTCTCATTGGTTCAGCAAAAAAAAGGCAGAGACCTTGTTGGGGTATAAGGAAAAAGTGTCCACAGAGGTTGGAATGGAACGGTTGATAGAGTGGTTGCAGCAACAAGGGTTGTAGTTTGTTCAGGTTCTGTTCATATTTGAATAAAAAACTGGTATGCCCTTTTCATATAGTATAAACTCTGTTTGCTCAATGAGCGCATTTCATATGCTGGTGGGTGCGATGCATCTCGTGCCCAAGCTCTGCTTGGGTGCAGACACCGTGAAGCTCCGCTTCATACAGGCAACAGGAAGCAGAGCTTCAGCAATAAGGAAATATAACAAGAGGGAATCATGGCGGACGAAAAGAAAAAAAAAACAGAATCTACAAAAACTACAGCAGAAAAACCAATCAAGGTGAAACTGCTTGAAGGCACAGCCATGAAAAATATGGACAAGAAAGAGAAAAAAAACCGTTGTGCTGTATGGATAAAAAAGGCCACCCTGGATTATGAAATTGAGCTGAAAAGCATGCAGATTGAGATCATGAAGCTCCAGAAGCATATGAAAGCCACAGGGATGCGAGTGTTGGCTCTCTTCGAAGGACGGGATGCCGCTGGTAAGGGGGGAACCATCAAGCGGATCACTGCGTTTCTCAACCCGCGTAGTACACGCGTAGTGGCCCTGTCTAAACCCAGTGATAAAGAAACAACCCAGTGGTATTTTCAGCGCTATGCCCCCCATCTTCCGGCAGCAGGCGAGCTGGTGCTGTTTGACCGATCCTGGTACAACCGGGCCATGGTGGAGCCGGTCATGGGCTTTTGTACAGATGAACAGCATAAACGTTTTCTCAAAGATGTGCCCTTGTTTGAGGAGATGCTCATCAAAGACGGAATACTCCTGTTTAAGTTTTATTTTTCTGTTTCCAAAGAAGAACAGGCCCGACGTTTTGAGTCAAGAAAGCATGACCTGCTCAAGCAGTACAAGTTATCACCTGTGGATAACTTGGCGCAGGACCTTTGGGATACATACAGTGTGAAAAAATTCCAGATGCTGAACGAGTCCAACCGCACCCTGACCCCGTGGACGATTATTCGTTCAGACAACAAGAAAAGGGCCAGAATCAACTGTATGAAACATATTCTTTCCAATATTGATTACGAAGATAAGATTGACCCGGAAAAACTCATCCCTGACCCGGAAATTGTTATCTCAGGCATTGAGGAGATCAAGCATATGGAGAAAAATCTTTTTGAGCCTGAGCAGCTCAGGGGATAGCAGAACAGGATACCCCGTCCCTTGGGGCGGGGTTATTTATTACATTTTTTTACAGTTTGCAAACAAAAGAACAGATCTCGCTGAGGAAGACCCAATGGTTACAATAATTTTTTTCTTTTGGACCCTTGTTGCCCTGTTTGGGATTATTGGCGCCATGCGGGGCTGGGCAAAAGAGATACTTGTTACCTTCAGCCTTGTTTTGGCCCTTTTTATTATGCAGGTGTCACTGGCTTATATTGGACCGGTAAAAAAATTGTGGAACGCTATGAGCGGCTCAAGTCAATTTTATGCAGCCTCACTGGTCATGATTATGTTTGCCTTGTTCGGCTATCATACACCCAGTGCGCAAGGGCTTAACAAGCGCTTGTCCGGCGGAGACAGAGGTTCGGCCCGGAACTGGTTGCAAGGGGCCATGCTCGGTGGGGTACTGGGTGCGGGTAATGGGTATCTCCTTGTGGGAACCATCTGGTTTTTTCTTAACTTGGCAAAATATCCGCTTCCAGAATGGGTGTTAACGCCGCCAGTGGAAGGTACCCCGGCAGGAGACGCCGCAATAAAACTCCTTAACTGGTTGCCGCCGCTCTGGCTGGAAGCCCCGGTCATCTATTTTGTCGTGGCTGTGGTCTTTACTTTTGTTATTATTGTTTTGATTTAACAATCAACCCCTTGCCTTTCGGGCAGGCACAGGGGCCTGCCCCTACAAAATCCTACATGCCCAGCTCCCGGAGGATCTGCTCATTACTGGTCCATTTCTTCTTGACCTTGATCCACAGCTTGAGCTGCACCTTGCAGTAAAGCAGTTTTTCAATCTCTTGAGTTGCTGCTTTGCGGATCTCGCCCAGCATCTTACCTCGTTTCCCGATAATAATCCCCTTCTGGGATCCCCTCTCCACAAGGATGGTGGCATGGATCACAACCGGCCCACCCTGATGATCTTCTTTAAAGGAATCAATCAGTACTGCTGTGGAATAGGGGATTTCCTGGTGAGTGCGCAAAAAAACCTGTTCCCGGATCAGCTCGGCCACAATAAAGCGTTCCGTAGCGTCAGTGGGGATGTCATCTGGATAATACTGCGGTCCCACAGGCAGCTGTTCCACCAGGGTCTGCAAAAGCGTTTCTGTTCCATCGCCTTCCAGGGCTGAAATAGGCACCACAGCACGAAAAGGATGCATGCTCGTGAATTTTTCCATCATGGGCAGCAATGCCTCTTTTGCCAGCTGATCCACCTTGTTCAGGGCAATGATGGCCGGGCATTGTATTTGCTGAAAATAGTTGGCAAATTCCGCATAGCGTTTTGCAAGGCGTTTGGGATTTCCTGCTAGGCTGTGCAGGGCCTGGGCATCACTCAGAAAAAGAACAAGATCAGCCTCTCCCAAGGTGTCCATGGCAATGCGTACCATCTCCTGATTCATCATTTCCCTGGCCTTGTGCAGACCTGGGGTATCCAGCATGATCATCTGATAATCATTCCCTGTCACAATGCCCAGAATACGATTGCGTGTGGTTTGGGGCAAGGGCGTAACAATGGCGATTTTTTGCTCCAGATAACGGTTGAGCAGGGTGGATTTGCCCGCATTAGGCGGGCCAATGACCGCAACAACACCGGAGCGGTGTTCTTTGGGAGAGGATTGTTCCATAGGGGAAGTGTTCATCGTTGACATTCCTTGGCAATAATTAACAGGCAGGGTATCTTGCCCGCTCTTTTGCGCTCAATCTACTCTAAGTTTTTTACCATGCAAGTTTTTTCCTGCTGTTTTTTCGTTTTTCATTGAATTGGTTGAGCAAAACCTTTGTTTTTTTATCGTGTTATCTGTATAGTCAATGAATGTGAATATAAAATATACAGGCATTCTTTGACAGACCAGAGTCATATTGCTATTCTTGGTACCTGACTTTCCTGCAAACGCTTCCGGCAGCTTGTCTGCCAGTTGGATATATTAACCCCTTTTTCGGCCTGCCAGGCTGGAATTACAAGATATGAACGTGTTGGTGGCTCAGGGAGTTATCAGCAGGTTTTGATAGAACAACCTATGACAATGACACCTCCCGGAACAATTATCGAATACCTTGACAGCGGGCGTTTTATCTGCGGTCTTGTGTTACAGGACAGCAATAATCGACTGCGGCTGCTCAATCAAAACGGGCGGGAAATGAACCTGCCCACCTCCCGTGTGGTCACGGCTTCCAAAACAAAACATCAGATCAATACCAGCCGTGAAGACCATATTGCCTTGCTCAAGGAAATGGCAGAGGTCCGGGCCGCGTTAACTGACTCCATTCCGCTGGAAGAAATCTGGGAGCTGGCCAGCGACGAGGAAGATTCTGCGTTTCCAGCAGATTTTCTTGCCGAGCTTTCTTTTGGTGATAATCTGACAGATGATCAGTCGGCAGCCTTTCTCCGGGCCGTGTTTACCGACCGTTTTTTCTTTAAATATAAAAATGAGATGGTCAATGTTCACACCCCGGAACAGGTGGAGCAGCTGCGCCATCAACGGCAAAAGGAAAAGGAAAAGGAAGAAATCCTGACCCTTGGGGCAGCCCATTTGCAAAGTATTATGCAGGGAACCCCGGTGAGTACGGAGCAATGGCCGGACAGGGAGCGTATCCTTACCTGGATTGCTGATTTTGTCCTGTTTGGCAGTGAGGCAGAGCAGGCAGATATGGTGCGCCAGCTCCTGAAAAAGGCCGACCTGCATCAACCCAACCGGGCCTATCACTTGCTGGTTCGGGCCGGTGTCTGGGAAAAAAATGAAAACCTGGCTCTGCTCCGTGCTGAGCAGCCAGTGGAGTTCAACGCCGAGTTAATGGCCCACGCAGAGAGTATCAAAGAGCCCACAGCAGAAGAATTACTGGCTGATCCCAAACGCAAGGATTTCAGGGACCTGAATACCTTAACCATTGATGGGGCTTCCACCCGTGATTACGATGATGCCCTGCATGTGGAAGAGCTGGATAACGGTGATATCCTGGTTGGAGTTCATATTTCAGATGTCAGTTATTTTCTCACCCCCAAAGATCCCTTGTTCCTGGAAGGCATGGAACGAGCCACCTCGCTCTACTTTCCTGAAGGGCAGATTCCCATGATGCCGAGAGAACTTTCTCAAGGGATGTTCAGTCTGATTAAGGATTGCGTCCGGCCAGCGATCAGTTTTCTGGTTAAGATTTCGCCGGATGGTGAGATCAGGAACAGCAGGATTGTTCCCAGTGTTATCCAGGTGAAGCGTCAGCTCAGTTATACTGAGACTGATAAGATGATGGAAACAGACCGGGATTTGAGCCTGCTCAATAAGGTGCGGCAGCAATTACGCCTGAAGCGGGTGGAGCGTGGGGCCTTGCTCCTTTCTTTTCCTGATGTGAATATCTATGTTAATAATAATGGAAAAGTTGCTATTAACCTCAGTCCTTCTGACAGCCCGTCCCGAAACCTGGTGTCAGAATGTATGATCCTGGCCAATGGGGTGGCTGCTGATTATCTTGCTGCCCAGGAAGCACCGGGCCTGTTCCGTTCTCAACCCCCACCCAGGAAACGCCTGATTTCCGGGGTTCAGAATTCGTTGCAGGATATTGCCTGCCAGCGTCGTTTCTTATCACGGGGCGAACTCACCGTGCATCCTAAACCCCATTCCGGCCTGGGCCTGAACTGTTACACCACCATTACTTCACCTATCCGTCGTTTTCTTGACACAGCCATGCAGCTTCAAATTTCTCATATGATTCACGGAAAAGGTATGTTGTTCTCTGCGGATATGTGCAAGAATTTTGCCGGCACGATTCAGCAAAAACTGGGCCGGGCCAATAAGGTGCGTCAGCATCGGCACCGCTATTGGATTCTCCGCTATTTAGAAGAATTGGTTGGCAAAAGAGTCTCTGCCCTGGTGGTCAGTCATGGACCAAAACGGGTGAACCTGCTGTTGCTGGACTGTCTTTTTGATATTGATCTCCCTGTTAATTCTTCTTTTCGGGTGGAGCCTGGTGATACAGTCAAGGTACGTATTGTCAAAGTCGATGCCCTGGATAACACCCTGCGGGTGGAGTGGTAAAAATTTGATAGAAAACTGTGGAGTTGCCATGTAACCATGTGCAGGTGAAAAAATGAAATGAATACGTTAAAATAATCGTTAAACTCATGGGCAAGATTATTGGAACAGGAGGAGACAACAGAGAAGAGAAACCACCATCCTTTCACCTCTGCTTGGAACAGGTACCCCCTGAAAAAACAATGAAACCGGATAAATCCGAAGAAGCGTATCAAAACAAATATAGTCTTCTGGAGAATCTACGAGAATCCTTCTCTGATCCCTCACTGACGCAGGAAATCCTGCGGGAAAACGGTTGCGCCCTGGCTGAGGAGTATACAAGAATCCTGCAGCAACTTGTCAAGCTTGCCGCATTCAATGATACCACCCAACGAAAACTGCTTAATGCTGATCTGACAATACAGGAACAGCAGGAGCAGCTGCAAGAAAAGAATGCTCGCCTGGAGCGTGAAATAGCTGAGCATGTTGATCTGAAAAATCAGCTTCAGCAGCAGACAGAAGAACTCACTGCGATAAATAAGCGACTCATCAGAACTGTTGATGAGCTGACCCAACGTAATTTTGAAATTACGACCCTGCAGCAGCTGGGCGAGTTTCTCCAGGCCTGCGAGTCTGAAGAAGAAACCTTTCATGTCCTGACCAGCAACTGTCGCCGCCTTTTCCCGGCAGATGCAGGATATGTCAGCCTGGTGGATGATTCCATGAAAACACTTAGAGTCGTTGGATACTGGGGGAAGAGCAAGTACAAAACACTTGAATTTGATCAACAGCAATGCTGGGCTGTCCGAAGGGGAAGACCCCATGCTGTTCAGGAGCCGAAGATTACCCCGGTTTGCCCGCATTCCACCCTGTCACCGGATGAGAGTTCCCTTTGTGTCCCTATGACAGCGCAGGGGCAGGTGCTTGGCATGATGCATTTGCTGGTACGTTGGGAACAGAAACAGCCAGAGAGAGAAAAAGGACAGCTTTTTGAGGCAAAGCAACGCCTGTTTGTGAACCTGGCAGATCGCTACGCCATGAGTCTGATAGACTTAAGGTTGCGGGAAATTTTAAAAGTACAGGCTATCAGAGATCCTCTGACTGGCCTGTATAATCGTCGCCATATGGAAGACTCATTCCAGCGTGAGCTTAGTCGAGCCCGGCGTCATGATTTTTCTCTTGGGGTGATTATGATTGATATTGATCATTTTAATGTTTTTAATGATACCTACGGTCATGACCTGGGCGACAAAGTGCTCAGTGAAATCGGGAAGTTTATTCTGGGGCATATTCGCGACGAAGATATTGCCTGTCGTTACGGTGGAGAAGAAATTATTCTTATCCTGCCCGGAGCATCCTTGCATAATACCCATCGCCGGGCAGAGCAACTGCGCACCGGGATTGAAGAACTGGCTGTAGAAATGGACGGTGAAGAACATACTGTGACAGCTTCCTTGGGAGTTGCCATTTTTCCTAAGCACGGAAAAAACGTTGCAGAGGTGGTCAAAGCTGCTGATTGCGCCCTGTATAAGGCGAAAAACAAGGGGAGGAATCAAGTTGTCATTGCCCATGAATCACCGCTTTGCTCGTGCCGGAACTAAGAACTGTTTTGAGGTATTATTTTTGATAAATTATTATGTTAGCCCTATGCCAGGAAAATATTTTTTTTACTACAAGAGAACTGGGCCGCTGTTACGGCTTGACAGAAACCTGATGGGTTTGGTATCACATAATAAGGTATATGTACGGCTCCCAGCCCTTAGAAACCAGAGAATATAATGAAGAAAAAACAAACAGTCAGCCCTTATTTTTTTATACTCCTTTCCTTTCTTTTCTCCTGTTGCCTTTCACAAGCTGCTATTGCTCAAGAAGATCAAAAAAAAACTGATGATGTACTAACAACCATCCAGGAAGCGGTTAAACAGTATAAGCTTGGCCAGTTTGCCGGGGCAATTTCTAATCTTGATTACGCCACTCAGTTGATACGCCAGAAAAAAAGTGATCGCATGAAGGCCTTACTGCCTGAACCTCTGAAGGACTGGCAGGCCAAGGCTGCTACTGCCCAGGCATTAGGAACAGCGGTTTTTGGAGGCGGGGTGACGGTCAGTCGTGAATACTACACGGATAAAGGCGCCTCCCTTTCTATTGAAATAGTCTCTGATTCGCCAGTGTTACAATCCATTCTGACCATGCTCAATAATCCCATGTTTGCCGGTGCTGCTGGCGGGAGGATTAAGACCATTAAAGGCCAGCAGGCTATGATTAAGTATGATAAAAATGAGCGCAAGGGCGAGATGAATATTGTAACTGCCAACCGCTTCATGGTCACAGTGAAAGGGCATGGTGTGGAGCAAGAGACGTTACTGAAATTTGCCGAGGCGGTTGATTATGATGCGTTGGTGAAGAATTGATCATGACTCCCAGCTACAGCCATGCCGCAATGGCGGCTATGCTCATTACGGAAATTCATCAGGGACGTAAGTTCCGGGCCTTTTCCAAACTAACCCTTGTTATAGATGAAATAGATTATATTCCAGATATTTCTGTGTACAAATGGCGAAAAGTGGATTATCTGCATGGAGATTTCGTCAGAATGACAGAACTGCCCTTGCTGGCAATTGAGATTCTTTCGCCGACGCAACGGGATCTGGAGCTGTATGAAAAGGCGGAGCAGGTCTATCTTCCTGCCGGAATTAAATCGGTATGGATTGTGCAACCTCTGGCCCATACTGTTGCAGTTTTGACCTCGGATAACCTCATCCTGTACCATGAAGGAATTTTTTAGAAGACTCAACTGAAATTACAGTTGATTTAAGCGTTATTTTTGAAGATTAAACGTCCTCCCGGGGAGTGCCTGACCAGGTTTTTCCTGTGTGAGTCCCCCTGTCACCTTCCAGGAATTGGCCTTCTTCGTGGTGACAGGGGCTTTTTTAAATCCTTTACGATCATTACCACAGATTATCACAGCGAAAACAAGCCGTTTTTCATACAATGAGTGAACAACAGAAAAAGCAGCCCTATAATCGTCCTGTTACCGATGAGGCTATCTTAAAGGTAACCAAGGAAATCGTAGTCAAGTTTATTGAGATTGGGCGAGTAACTCCAGGTAATTTTGAAGAGCATTATCAGACTGTTTTTAAAGCAGTGAAGCAGTCGGCCAAGGAATTGTCATGAAGGCCCGGCTTGATCCCCAGCTCAATGTTGCACCGGACAATATTCAGCATATCCATATCATGGGGGTTTGTGGCACGGGCATGGCAGCCATTGCCGGGATGTTGAAAGAAAGTGGCTATAGGGTCACAGGCTCGGACCAAAATGTCTATCCACCTATGTCGGATTTTCTTGCCCAGGCCGCGATTGAGGTTATGCAAGGCTATGTGCCAGAGAACTTAGAATCCCGCCCGGATCTGGTTATTGTTGGCAATGTGATTCAGGCTGTTTTTCCAGAGGCCCAGAGGCTTGCTGAACTGGGCATCCCGTATTTATCCATGCCCCAGGCCTTGGGCCATTTTTTTCTTGGCGGAGAAGATTCCAAAAAGTCCCTGGTGGTGGCTGGTACTCACGGCAAGACAACCACATCATCCTTGTTAGCCACAGCCCTGCATCGGGCAGGCTATTCACCGGGTTTTCTTATTGGTGGTATTGTTGAGGCATTTGGCCGCAATTATCGTTTAGGAAAAGGCGAGTATTTTGTTGTGGAAGGGGATGAATACGATACGGCCTTTTTTAATAAGGTCTCTAAATTTCTCCATTATCGCCCCCATTTTGCTATTCTGACCTCTATTGAATTTGATCATGCGGATATTTTTGCTGATCTGGCAGAGATCAAGGATTCTTTTACCCGTTTTGTTCGCCTGATTCCTGAAGATGGAGCCTTGGTGGCCTGCACCGATGATCCAGTGGTTGCTGAGATCGCCACTCAATGCACAGGGCCAGTGATCAGCTATGGAACCGGGCAAGACTGTCAGTGGCAACTCCGTGATCTAACCGTCCACGGCCTTTGTTCCTCCTTTGCTGCTTATAAGGATGATGTCCTTTTCGGTGAATTCACCCTGCCCATGCCTGGTCGTCACAACGGGCTCAATGCTCTGGCAGTGATTGCCTTGATGGATCATTGCGGGATTGATCAGGAAGCTATCAAGAAAGGGCTGGCTTCTTTTGAGGGCATCAAGCGGCGACAGCAGATCCGGGGCAAGGTAAACGGTATTACAGTGATTGATGATTTTGCTCATCACCCCACAGCGGTACGAGAAACAGTGCAAGCCCTGCGTCTGGCGTGGCCGGACCGACGGCTGATCATTGTTTTTGAGCCTCGCACCAACTCCAGCCGCCGGGCTGTGTTTCAGCACCAGTATGAGCAGGCTTTTACCGGTGCAGACCACATACTTGTACGGGAGATTGTACCGCTGACCAATGTTCCTGCTGAGGAGCAATTTTCCTCCCCAAAATTGGTAGCTGCTCTGCAAAAGCAAGGTATTGCAGCTGCATATTTTCCTGACACTACTGCGATCCTTGCCGATCTTATTCAGCAGGCCCAACCTGGCGACGTGATTGCCATCCTCTCTAATGGAGGGTTTGATAATATTCATGAACAGCTGTTGGATTTACTGCAAACGACCGCTCATTCTTAAGGGATTCAACAAGAAAATATTCCACTCATTATTTTGAGAGCCGTAGGGGCGAAGCTATGTGTTCGCCCTTTTATGCTCAGATAGTTGTCCATTCTCAGAAGGAATAAAGTACTATCTTCTTTGCGGGAAAAAAGATAGAATATGTGCATCATTGTGGTGCTTAAGAAGGCTGTAACCTGAAAAAGGAGATAAAAAACATGAGTCTTATCCAATGGAATGATAGCTTCAGTGTTAATATTGTCAAAATTGATCAGGAGCATAAAAAGCTTTTTGAAATGATCAATGATCTTACTGATGCTATGAAGGAAGGCAAGGGAAAAGATGTACTTGGAGATATTCTGGATCGCTTGATCTCATATACAGCATCTCATTTTCAGACCGAGGAAGATTATTTTCAGCAGGTCAAGTATCCTGATACAGATGCACATAAAAAAGAACATGCAGCCTTTGTACAAAAAGTAACTGAATTTAAAGATGATTTTGATACAGGTCGGGCAACAGTTTCTGTTAATATTTTACAGTTTCTTAGTAAGTGGCTGCAAAATCATATCAAGGGGACTGATCAGAAGTACAGCGATTTTCTTAATAAAAATGGCATTAAATAGTATGTCACTCTTCTTGCCACAGATCGGGTGCAGATAATATACCTACTGCACTCCGATTTTCTTTTCCAATTCTCCTCCCTGGGCACTGGTTCCGTTCGATTATAAACACATCACTATGATATTCGGTAGTAAAAAACACTCGAGCAAGCATCAAATCAAATAACAAACTTTTGGTTCCTGATGCTTTGGCAGACAAAAAATGGAAAAATAACCCGGATATAAAGCTGAATATGATAGCTTATCTTGGATTCCCAGTCATTCTGCCGGATAAAACCCCATTTGGTACAATTTGTGTTTTTGATAGTAAGCGAAATGAATTCTCCCCAATTATCGAACAACTTATGCTAAAATTCAAGAAAATCATAGAGAACAAGAACAACCTTGAACTACTATATATGAATCAGAGTTTAGGAGATAAAAACAGACGATTAACGCCAGTGGCAGTCCATTGAGCACTATCTTATCAAACATCCAGAAGCCGATTTTAGTCACGGCATGTAAAGTGGACCCCAAGTGTATGAAAAAATTCTATCCAGATTATGAGATGAACTTTGGTTCTATCCCCCATCCTTCCGAGAAAACTCAAGAACATACCCCTTAAACTCTTTCTCTAAATAATCGGTCACTTTCGGCTTGACATGCCTACTAACGAAACCGTATTCAACCATTCTGGTACTCAGCTTACTTTTCCGCCCCCTGCCTGGGTCAACAATGATCACATTACATTGAAGGTTTGCGTGTTTTTGGATAAAATCAGCTAATAACGACACATGTTCGTCCTCATATAAGAGATCACTGCCAATAATGACATCAAAAAGGCCAAGTTCGCTCTTATCATCAGCCCAGTCAACACGTTCAAATGAAATGCTTTTACCGTTATTCAGAAGTGTGTTTCGTTTAAGAAAATGCTCAACTTCAGGATGATAATCAGTGGCGGTAATATTTGCCAACCGCTCATTGAGCAACAAGCTGGACAAGGCCATGCCGCAGCCTATTTCCAGGATTCTCTTGCCATCAATCTTGTAGTCCAACATATAATGAGCAAGCACTATACTTGATGGCCAAACTACACCAAAAATCGGCCAGGTAGCTGAGGAAATGCCCAGATCATGGGCCACCCTGTCAGGGTCGCTAAATTGTTGTCTATCACGAAGCGTACAGAGGTGAATATCGACATTACCAATCTCAATGGTTTGATAACGAATGCGCAAGGGAAGATTCACATGTATCCTGGTCAGAAGAAAAAGCTTAGCCAGATATCTGAGGATAAATGACAAAACTAAAGAACTCCCAGACTACTCCAATCTACAAACAGTGCAAGATGTTCCCTTTCACCATCGAAATAAAACAGCGCAGCACTCCAGGCTAACAGACCTATTTTAAAGAGAAATTAAAATTAATTTTTCTTTCTTCACGATATACTCACTTTTTATATTGCAATTAATCCATATACGGGTATAATTTTAAAAATAATCATTTGGCAATTCTTAGCTTTTTCTTTTACCATCGTCTTCACGGTGAGTCCAGTATACACTTGACGCCTTTAAAAGTTCTGCTTATTACCAGATATCATCGCAAGCATTGTATGTACATCGTTTTACAGACGCTTGCTTACAATGCAACTTTGAGAAAAAAGCATAGAACTATTTAGCGGCTGTCTTTCTTATAATTATTTCACTAAAAAATAAAATTTGACCTGTTGGACTGACTTGAGCCTGTTGTTGCTACAACAATGCATTGATGCAGCATGCAATGACATACCTCTTCTTGGCCTCTCACTTACACAGGTATTTCAGCACTTTCTTTCTGCCCCGGTTGCTTGTCAGGCAACAGAATAACGGCAGGGACTTAAAAGCTCATTGAGCTTATATAATGAGGTTACATGAATTTTACAGAATTCCGTTTTCAACCAGCCATAGAAATGGCTATCAAAAAATGCGGTTACACCACCCCGACAAACATCCAACAGCAGGCCATGCCACATCTTTTACAAGGGCGTGATCTGTTGGGGCTTGCCCAAACCGGCACTGGCAAAACAGCTGCTTTTGTCCTGCCGACCCTGCAACGACTTACGGGCAGTAAAGCAGGAAAAAAGATACAGGCATTGATCCTGACGCCAACCCGTGAGCTGGCAGAGCAGGTCCACGGAAACATCCAGCAACTGGCCCAGGGGACTCGCCTGCAAAGCTGCACCCTTTACGGAGGAGTGAGCAAGGCAGGTCAGATACAAAAACTCAGGCAAGGCGTGGACATTGTGGTGGCCTGTCCTGGCAGACTGCTTGATCATCTCAACTCAAAAACGGTGGATCTTTTGTCGGTCGAGGTTCTGATCCTGGACGAAGCAGATCAGATGTGCGACAAGGGGTTTCTCCCTGACATTCGCCGTATCGTCAAAAAGGTTCCCCACCAACGACAGAGCATGGTATTTTCTGCAACCATGCCAACAGAGATACTTTGTTTTGTTGAGGAAATCCTCTCTGACCCGGTCACGGTAAAGGTTGACCATGAGAAACCCACAGCAACTATCAAGCATGCCTTGTTCCAGGTTGCTCAAGGACAAAAAACAACCTTGCTGAAACACATTCTCAAACATGAAGAAATGACCACAACCCTGGTTTTTACCCGGACCAAGCACAAGGCAAAGAACCTGGCTCGGCAACTCCAGCAATGCGGGTTCAAGGCAACGTCGCTTCAGGGCAATCTTTCCCAAAATCAGCGCAAAAAGGCTATGGACGGGTTTAGGACCAATACCTTCAACATCATGGTAGCCACAGATATCGCTGCACGGGGAATAGATGTAACCGGTATTACCCATGTCGTCAATTACGACATTCCAGATACTGTAGAGACATATACCCATAGGGTTGGCCGAACCGGGCGGGCCCAGCAAACCGGCGATGCCTTTACCTTTGCAACCCAAGATGATGTCAAAATGATCCGGTCAGTGGAACGTAGCCTGGGGCAAAAAATTCCCCTCAAAAAAGCACAAGGTATCAGCATGAAGCCTCACAAAGCCGCACCAGCGCCAACTTCAGCCAAGATGAACGAGAAAAGAAAAAACGCTTCTTCCTCCTCTCGTAAAAAACAAAACAGTAAACCAAGGCAGCAGCGGTCCAGCTCCTTTGACTTTGGTTTATCTGCTGGATAGAAAATAGAAAAGAATTCGCAAGCTGTAAACATACAGCCTGCATAAAGGGTTGCAACGCATGCAACCCATATCAACAGAAAGGTTTCATAGAGAAATCAGTTTAAGGAGTATGAAAATGGTAGAAGGAACAGTAAAGTGGTTTAATGACTCTAAGGGTTTTGGTTTTATTGAGCAAGATGGTGGTGAGGACGTTTTTGTTCATCATTCAGCTATTCAGGCCCAGGGTTTTAAAAGCCTGCAGGAAGGTCAACGGGTAAACTTTGACGTTGTTTCAGGCCCTAAAGGACCAGCAGCAGAGAATGTTAGTGCCCAGTAATCCCTGAATAAGGAATTACTGCGATCTGAACAACCCATAGAAGCCTGCTCACTTTGAACAAAATATTTTTTTAAAAAGCCCCAGGTTTCTATGAGAGACATCACTTGTTTTCGTAACGAGCGCTACGTAGGCATTACAAGACAAGTGATTATCACAGTATTATCAAAATATTGTCTTAGCAGTATTAAACCGATCAAACAGCCTTCCAACCTTTCCCAGGTTCGTCTCATTTCTTCCATTCATCAGGCATCAATCAACAAAAGGTGAAGGTATTTTTTTAGATACTTTGCCGAATCAAAGAAGATCCGCTATAATTCTTACCTTGTAACGTTTTATAGGTTAGGACCGTTCCCCCCTCCTCCATTCCCTTTCATTTGATGCAACAACCTGATACATTATGTTAAAAATTGGCCTACGTAACAGATTCCTCCTCTATTTTCTCCCTCTGCTCCTTGGAGTCCTGCTCCAGGGCGGGTGGTGCGTCTGGACTTTTTCAACAGTTCATCGTCACTTCAGCCAGTTGCAGCAGGATGCAACAACCAATGCCTCGGCCATGCTGGAACTAAAAAAGCTCCTGCTTTCCCTGGCAACAGGCATCCGGGAACAGCAATTTGACCGCGACCTGGTCAGAAAAAAAGCCAATCAGCTCAAACAGATAATAGAAACCCATGCTAAACATAAACATAAATCATTAACCCAGGAAGAACAGGCAACCCATAAGGTACTCCACCATGTTATCTTTGCCACCACCCTGTCCCAGTATCTTTTGAAGCAATCTGAACAAGGCTGGCCAACCAATAAAGAAGATCTGGCAAAAATCTCTGAAGCCATCAAGGAAGAACTCCAGCATCTGGAAAATGCCATTGATAAACATCTTCATTTGCACATGCGTCAGATTGATCGCACTGAAGCCTTTATTGCCCAACAATACCGACAGACTCTGATCGTTGTGGCCCTGACCGGTTGTGCTGTTATCCTCATCACTCTGGTCATTGTCTTTCTGATGATGCGCTCAGTGCTGGATCCCATGAAAAAGCTCCAGGAAGGAACCCGGCAGATCGGTATGGGCAACCTGAGCCATCAGGTACATATCACCTCTGGGGATGAATTTGAGTTTCTTGCCAAAGAGTTTGGAAAGATGGCTGATCAACTGGCTGGCTATCATAATAAGTTTGATCTCAAGGTCCAGGAAAGGACAGAAGAGCTGCTTCATGCCAATGCAGAACTCCGCAAGGCAGAAGAACAGATTCGCAATTTATCGCAAAAACTCCTCACAGTTCAGGAGACGGAGCGTCAGCAAATATCACTCTATTTACACGATAATGTGGCGCAAAATCTTTCATCCCTTAAAATCAGCGGCCAAAGCCTGCTCCAGGACGCAACAGAAGGAAAACTCCCCAGCCAGGACGAAGCCGCTGATTGGGCACGGCTACTTAATCATTGCATCAAGACCGTGCGGGAGCTTTCCTATAACCTGCGCCCGCCCGGCTTGGAACAGATAGGTCTGCCCAGTGCCATTGCTGACCATTGCCGGGATTTTGAAAACAAGACTGGCCTTGCTGTCCAATTTACCAAAGCTGGCGTGGATGGCCTGAATTTTTCCTTTGATGTTGCCATTAATATTTATCGCCTGATTCAGGAGGCCATGAATAATATTGACAAACATGCCCGGGCAACAGCAATCACCATCCGCATGATTGCCTCACATCCTCATATTATCCTACGGATAGAGGACAATGGCTGCGGCTTTGATCCTGAACAGGGGATCCGTAAAGCCCTGGAAAATAAACGTTTAGGCTTGCTGGGTATGGAAGAACGGGTTAGGATGATGGAGGGGAACTTTAAAATCCGTTCAGCACCTGGACAAGGCACAAAGATTATTATTGAATTCCCTGGCCCGGCAGCACAGGAGGCCGAAACAACAGTAACTGAACCATCATCCAACAACGAGCCATGAAAAAAATAGTTCTTATTGATGACCACGATACCTTTCGAGCTGGTCTCAGACAGCTCATTGAAAAGCACGCCGATTTTACCGTTGCCGGTGAAGGGGCTGATGCCCGCCAAGGCGAGGAGGCTGTTCGAAGCATCAAACCAGACATCGCAGTGGTTGACTTATCCCTGCCTGACAAGAGCGGTATTCAGCTGACCAGAATCCTCAAAACTGCGGTACCTGGAATCCGCATTATCATAGTCAGCATGCATTCCAAGATTGACTATATCATGGGAGCCTTGCGGGCCGGGGCAAACGGCTACCTGATCAAGGAATCTGTATCAGCCTGTCTCCACAACGCCCTTGAAGCAGCTGTTCAGGGGGAATATTACCTGGACGCTGCCCTTTCCCAGGAGATCGTGGGCCGCCTGCTGGAAGCTGCTGAGTCCTCAGAACTCTCCGATTCAAGCTATGGCAACCTGACTGGCCGGGAACAAGAGATCTTCCGCCTGCTGGCCCAAGGTACTGCGACTGCTGATATTGCAGATAAACTCTGCATCAGCTCTAAAACCGTTACCAATCATCGGGCCAATATTCTCAGCAAGCTGGATCTGCACAGCACGGTTGATCTGGTACGGTATGCAGCAAAGCTTGGCCTGTTGGAAGATATCAGTTAAGTTACAAAATCTCTCAGAAAAACTGACTCTATGATGAATACTACAAAATTCACCCCGAACCCTGCCTTTGCCACAGAAGTCTTTGAAGATGAAATTCTGCTCTATGCCATTGCCACGGGCAAAGGAGTCTATCTCAACAAGACCGCTGGTCTTGTCTGGGAAATGTGCGGCAAGGGCTTGGTTATGGAAGAAATCATTGGTCTGCTGGAAGAGGCCTTCCCTGAGCAAAAAAAAGATATCCGTACTGATGTCCAGGCCGCTCTCCAGGACTTGCTAAAGCACGGAGCTCTGATAAATGCCGATGAGTAAAAGTAAGCAGAGGACTCAACAGGACAATACGACCCTTCAGCTTTGCGCCAGAACAGATCCCCATCCCCTACAACAGACACTCCTGGTTCAGGCCTGCGCTGATTTACACGGTAGTTTGCAGGACTGGGACAGACTCATCCAACAGGCAGAGGCCCACGGCATGGCACCGTTACTCCTTCGGCACCTCCTTTTGGCTGAAATCAATCCTCCCGATCATATCCTCCGCAGCCTCAGATTGCTCGCCCTCAGACATCGACAAAGTAATGGCCTGCTGACCAAGGTCTTACTTCAGGTCCTCAACATTCTTGGAGAGGCTGGTATACCAACTTTAATCCTGAAAGGAGCTGGCCTGAGCCACAGCCTTTATCCAGACCCTGCTCTCCGGCCCATGCGGGATATTGATATCCTTGTTCCCTGGAATCAGGCCTTACCGGCTCATGCTTTGCTCCAGCGACAGGGCTTTCATGATCCTGCCGTATTCACGCCAGTGGATCATCTCCATCTTGCGGCCTTGTATCAGGAGGTGGATGGCATGCAGATCTGTCTGGAGCTACATCGTAGTCTTTTTCCTGCCTGCCCCCCCTGTCCCAAGAGGATCCAATTCTCTGCACTCTACGAACGAGCCAAAGCCTTTGACATAAACGGGGTAACAGCCTTCACCCTTGGCAACGAGGACATGCTCTGGCATCTTTATCAACACGGCTTCCATGCTCCACTTCCCTATGATCCCTTTAAACTGATCTCAGCTGCTGATATTATCAGTTTTGTTGAGGAAAAACTGCATCGCATTGATTGGAAACAGATCAAAGCGGTCTATCCGCATCTGCTTCAAGCCCTGCCGCAGCTGCATTATCTCAGTCCGTGGAATGAGGAAGTACAAGAGCACTTGGGTTTGGGCAGAAAAAGCAGACCGTCAGGAGTGGGAAAATCCTTTACTGGTTGGCCCCGCCAAAAATTGGCAGAACAAAAAGGTCGAGGGATACGCCCAATCCTCCAGGATACCTTTCTGCCGCCAGACTGGTGGCTGAGAACCTACTACGCTCCTAAAGGGCGGATTGGTAGATTATGGACTCTGCTTGTTCAACATCCTCTCCATGTGTTTTGGTGGATAAAGTTGTATTGGTCGATCTTTCTCAAAGAGACCTTACCGAAGGAAGACATCTCCACCCCCATGAAACTGCGGGATGTGGTGATTATGGTAAAAAACAGTGGGGTTCTGGTGCGGACACTGGCAGGCAAATTTTCCAAGCGGACTTGATCCACTCTGGAGGAGGTTTTCTCCGAGGGGAAAGAATGATTCAGGGCGGAACGTGGCCTGTGCCCAAACAGAGCTTGGGCACGAGACAACTTGCACAATCCCTCTGCAACGGTTATATTTTCCAGTATGAGTACGTTAGACAATCCTCATGATAGTGTAATCAGGCAGACTCTGGGCCGCCCAGAGGTGGCGCGCGGGTATTTCCGGTACAATCTGCCGGAGGAACTGCTCGCCCGTCTTGATTTCACCACCTTGGAACGAGTGCAGGACAGCTTTGTTGATCCAGAGTTGCATCCGTCCGCTTCGGATCTGCTTTTTACGGTGGATTACCTTCCTGAAGGCAATACGGGCAACGGGCCGGAGAAACTTCTGCTCTACCTGCTGATTGAGCACAAAAGCTATCCCGAGCGGATGACATTGTTCCAGCTCCTGCGCTACATGGTGCGGATATGGGAGCTGTATTGCACGGAGAACCGCAATAGTTCTAAGCTGCCGCTGGTGTACCCGATGATTCTCTATCACGGCAAGCGAGCTTGGTCATATCCCTTGAATTTCCATTCGCTTTTCGGGGTACAAGACGAGACGCTTCTGCAACATCTGCCAGAATTATCGCCCGTTCTGCATGATGTGGCCCGGAGCGATGACCGGGAGATTGCCGGTGAAACTGCGGCCCGAACCCTGCTGCTCATGCTCAAGTACATTTTCCGTCCTGACCTGACCGAGCGTTTGCCCGATCTGCTGGTTCAGGCACGAACATTGCTGACCGATGAAAATGGTCGTGAAATCATGTTCACTTTGCTGTACTACCTCACCGAAGGCACAGGCAAGGTGAATGAAGAAACACTCAGTGCAGCCCTTGATCAGGCTGCTCCCGGAGGTGACACCATGAAATCATTTTTGAAAAAATATTTTGATCAGGGACGTCAGGAGGGAGAATTCAGGCTGCTGCTCCGGCAGTTGCGAAAACGTTTCGGCGAGTTGCCCGGCTGGGTCGAGGAGCGGCTACGGCAGGCATCTTCAGGGATGCTGGAAACCTGGTCGGAACGGATTCTGACCGCCTCCACGCTGGAGGAGGTTTTCTCCGAACAAAAGGGATGAGCAAATGAGGGATGATTATTTCGGGAACAAGGGAGGCGGAAAGCCCTTCCAGGGAAGGGCTGCTAGGGGTTGTTGCTTTTTTCACAGCACTGCCATCACCGTGTTGCTCGGTTCGCCCTCGCCTACCTTGTTCGCTCCGATGACCCGGTATTCCCATTCCTTGCCCCGGTCCTGATTGTTGAGGGTGGTCTCAGTGGCCACGGCCATACCTGCGATTTCCCAATCCCCGCCGGGCAGTCTGCGCCGCTCAATCCGGTAGGAGGCCGGTCTGCCGCCGTCTATCGGAGCCTTCCAGTCCAGAAAGAGCCAGCCCGGACCCTGACGGGGTGCCTCCAGCAGGCGCGGCTGTCCCGGCACCTGCAACGGGGTTTTGGGAGCCGGGCCGCTCCAGCCCAGAGCGGTGAGCTTGGCATTGTTGTTGTCCACGGCATTTTCCGCATAACGGAGCACACTACGCATGGCCGAGGTCAGATCCACCTGCTTGTCATGCTTAACCTCGGTGGCCTGCTGCGCTGCGGCCTGGGCCGCGACCTGATCATCACCCGCGCCTATAAAGGCATCCAGCAAGGCCTGAAGGTCTGCCGGAGCAACCGGCGGGTCTGGGAAGTCCGGGTTGTTGATCAGGCCGCTGATGATGTTCTGGGCCAATGCCTTGATGTCCGCCTCGCGTTCAGGAAAACGTGCCATTTTGTGTTCCTCCTTGTTCTTGTGTGGATTGTTGCGCCAGGGTTCTGACGGATTGCCCGCCCGGACTGCCGTATTCCCGGCGTTGAACGTGCTATTCTGTCCGTGGTATGTCGCATTCCACGCTTCGATTACCGTATTCCAGGCGTCGAATGCTGTATCTTACGCTTCGGATGCCTCATTCCACACGTAGGATGGCGTATCCGGGGCGTGGAACGTTATATTCCAGGTGTCGAACAGGGCATTCCTGGTGTGGAATACCGCATCCGAGGTGTAGGATGTGGTCCCTTCGGGACCGGGGATGCCCTATGCCCCAACAGGGCTATATTTATTGAGGCTACTATCAAAAAAAACGGGCTCATCGCAGATTAGTGGGGAACGCCATGTTCCGCAAATACTCTGAGCCTGAAATTTTCAAAATTTCTATATCCAAACGCAGTCCGAATAATGTTTCTTATGCTGTTATTGAGTCCTTCAACAAA
>NZ_JALAAI010000042.1:0-27401 GCF_052785085.1 Candidatus Electrothrix sp. | reverse complement strand
TAAGCAAGAGAAAGTAGTTTCATGGAAAAACCTCTTTGATTTTTTTCACAAATTATAATATTATCTCCCCAGAATGTCTATTCTAATTATGCAGAATATGGCGTTTCCCACTAATCTGCGAAGAGCCAAAATATTTTGCCTGATACCCTGTTTTCCTGCCGTCTGCTTTCTTCCAATACGCCTCGACTCCGCCATCACCACCTGCGCCTTCAACTCGTCTGAATTCGGCATCAGCGGGATATTCTTCCCTGCGTGCCAGTTGGCAGACCAGCTCTTCAAAAGAAAGGCGTTGCCCTGACTGAAATCCATGAATTTTAGAGAAGTCGATCATTTTACTTTCATACCCATTAAAGAAAGACGAAATACTTTTTTTTCTTAGAGTTACAAAACCCTACCCTGCTAGGAAACTTTTTGTATGTAGTAATGCAAAAAACGATAAGAAGCAAGCGAGTACTCCTCATCTTGCCTTCCCTCTCACCTCATATCATGCTATACAATACGGTATGCTAGCAACCTACCAATCAAAACGTTGGTACACCCCTACCAGTGGTTTCTCCAAGAGGCCTGATCGAATTAAAATCAAAACGACTGAGCGGTCAGGATCAGGATGATATTGCGAATCTGCGGAGCTTATTAGATGAAGACTGACATGAGTCCGGAGGCCGTCACAACGAGGCTTAGAAAAACAAGCGAACTGAGAAGCTTATGTATTTCCCTGGGCGGAGACAGGTTAAAGAAAAAGCTGCTGAAGAAAGCAACTATGCAGGCAGACCAGGTAGAACAACAGTCTCAATCTGACAGCATGCCCCACCTAACACAGGGCTGAGGTTAAACAAAATCGCTCCACATCCACCAATCCTCTATAAAAGAATGAGAAATGGAGGACTTTTTCAGCGTAGTCACCTCTTGAAACAATATATATTTTTGTATATACTATAATAAGTTCAAAAAGATATTCTCAACAAAACAAGAAGCAAGCCCCTCTCAGGTGGTCTTATGGAATCAACAGAAAAAAAAATATTCAAACATGGCGGGAGCTGGGCCGTGGATCTCCCGATGCAATTTGCAAAACAATTGGATAACCAAAGCGTTGTCATTGAAAACTCTCCCAAGGGTTTACTGATACGCCCCAAAAACGCGCTGGACACGATGGAGCAGGATCCGCTTTTCCGCCAGTTTGTCCGGGCATTGGGCATACATGCGATGAAGCATCCTGAAAAGCTACATGATGTCGAGGAAGTTTGGGATGAAGAATGGGATGATCTTCTCGAAGGAGTTGACATTGAAGCAGAATGACTTTCTTCTGAAATACCACGAGTACTATTATCAAAGAATCCGCAAACTGAAAGATCGTCTGAAAGAGTTAAAGGCGACCTTGCCCCATGAAGAATATGTGCAGCATGAGCTGGTGAAGTTCGCAGCACGAATCCGAAACGCAGACCAGAGAATCATTCCAGAGAATCCCAACAAACCTGAATACCGCCTCAAGGGTGATCTGAAGAAATTTCGACGCTATAAACAAGGATTGAAACGATATCGTCTGTTCTTCTGTTTTTCAAGCAACCCGGCGATCATTCTCTATCTGTATTTGAACGAAGCAAAGCATCTCCGCAAACAGGGAGGCAAAAACGATCCTTATGAAATCTTTGCCCGTCTGGTCAACAATGGAACATTCTCCCATGATCCTGCTGAGGAAAAAATCCAGCAATGGATTCATGACAGGTTGTGAAGCCTGGTTGACACTGTTGCCAGCGGTAACATTTTCGGGTTGACCTGAAAATATACCGAATTATATTCTGGTTGACCCAAAAATTTTTCACCCGCTATTATACTCACCCCCATAACATCCAATGGAAAGATATATACAAGCCCCGGTAAAAGATGATCTGCAAAAAAAAATGGTCTTTGTCGGCGGCCCAAGACAGGTCGGCAAGACCACAGCATCCCTGAATATCTTACAAGGTGACGAGCAACACCCCGCCTATTTTAACTGGGATTTTGCTGATGATAGGAAAGTGCTTCTTCAAGGCGGACTCCCCACAGGGCAGCCTCTTATCATTCTGGATGAAATTCATAAATACAAAGAATGGCGAAACTTTGTCAAGGGTTTGTACGACAAAAATAAATCCCGGACTTCCTTTTTGATTACCGGCTCGGCCCGGCTGGATTATTACCGCAAAGGTGGGGATTCTCTTCAGGGCCGTTACCATTATTATCGCCTCCATCCCCTGTCCCTCTATGAAATCACGCCAAATCCCTCTTCTCAGGATGTGGATGCCATCCTCAAATTCGGCGGTTTCCCAGAGCCTTTTTTTGCTCAATCAGAACGTGACTGGAAACGCTGGCAACGGGAACGAATTTCACGGGTGATCCATGAAGACCTTGTCTCTCTTGAGCATGTACGGGAGGTGGGACAGCTGGATCTCCTTGCTCTGCTCCTGCAGGATCGGGTGGGTTCGCTCCTTTCTCTCAACTCATTGCGAGAGGATCTCTCAGCCTCCCATGAGGCGGTTGACCGATGGGTTCGTATTCTGGAGAATCTGTACTATTGTTTTCGGCTCAGACCTTTTGCAGCCAACCGGATAAAGGCATTAAAGAAAGATAAAAAGCTCTATCTTTGGGACTGGTCCTTATGCCCTGACTCCGGGACACGGTTTGAAAATCTGGTTGCGTCGAACCTCCTTAAATATTGCCATTATCAGGAAGATACGCTTGGCGACAACATGGAACTCTGCTTTTTGCGGGATCAGCTCAAACGAGAGGTTGATTTTATTGTTTTGCGGGACAATAAACCGCTCTTTGCAGTCGAGTGTAAAACCGGGGCCCAATCCGTGAGTAAGCATATTGCCTATTTTTCCGAACGAACAGACATCCCCTGCTTCTATCAAATCCATACCGGAAAAGATGATTATGAGGTGGCTGACCTACGGACGAGGATACTGCCACTTACTCGCTTTGTTACGGAAATATTGCAGAGATAATCAGAAGATCACTCAGAACGTAGGGCCGTAATAGGGTCTAATTTGGCTGCCTTATGGGCAGGGTAAAAACCAAAGAAAATTCCAACCAGTGATGACACGCCCAGGCCCAGCCAGAGTCCCATTTTGGGGATAAAGAATGTCCATTCATTGATAGAGCAGACAATATAGCAGGACAGAATGCCAAGCCCTGCTCCCAGAACTCCCCCGATCAAAGAAAGAATAACAGCTTCAGTTAAGAATTGACGGCGGATGTCCCGCTGCCGTGCGCCAATGGCGCGGAGGATACCGATTTCCCGCCGTCGATCCATCACGGAAGTGAGCATGACGTTCATGATGCCGACTCCGCCGACCAGCAGAGAGATCGCGCTGATGACACCTAACAGCATAGTTTGCATAGCAGCCTGTTCTTGAGCAGTTTTAATCGCTTGCACATTCGCCTTCACTGTGACTTCTATATTGTTTCTCTGTTTGAAATATCGCTGAATTTCCATCGTCGCAACTCGGAAGTCTACACCCGGTTTCATTCGGGCGGTAATCTTACTAATACTTTTTTTTCCAAAAAAACGAATTGCTGTAGAAATCGGTATAATCGAATAATTAGCGTACCAATCACTTGCACTCTCTTCAAGCGTTCCAATAATCGTGTACGGTTTATTTTCCAATTTGATTGTAGAGCCAATCAGGGAGCCAGCGAACTCCTTAAATTCCGGTTTATTTAACAATCTTGTTCCTATGACGACATAGGACTTATTTTCGTCCAGCATTGAAAGAAACCGCCCGGATTTAAGTCGCAGTCTATTCATTTCCTTATACTTTATAGTTGTTCCTGTAATCAGAGTATTCCCATTCTCATCACCAAAAAAATACCCTCCATAATTGGTTATCATCGGCACCACGTCGGCAAGCGTTTGACTACTATCAAGCAACAAAAACGCATCTTGTACAGTGATACCGTCATCATCTCCTCGACTCCAAGGAACCTGAATCTGCAAAATATCAGGTCCTAACTCAGAAAATTTCCGCATTGATTCCTCTCCCCAGATAATCCCAATAGACACCAAGGCAATAACCGCACCGATAGCAATACTTATACCGAGCAAGGCCAGCAGAGTTCGCTGTTTTGCGGTATACAAACTACGGACCGCTTCTCGCACGTAGGTTAGGAACATGATGACCTCAATATCACCTCAACACCCCGTCTTTCATCATCACATGGCGGGAGCATTGCCGGGCAATCTTCTCATCATGGGTGATGATAATAATAGTGATCCCCTCTTCCTGATTCAGGCTGATAAATAAATCCATTATCTCTTTACTCACATGGGAATCCAAAGCACCGGTGGGTTCATCCGCCAAGACAATAGCCGGTTTGCCGATAAGGGCACGAGCAACAGCCACCCGCTGCTGCTGACCACCGGATAACTCATCAGGACGATGAGTGGCACGATCAGACAGTCCGACCTTTTCCAGCATAGCCAGGGAACGTCGATGTATTTCCCTGGGAGGAACCTTGCTGTAGCGCAATGGACAACCAACATTTTCTGCAGCAGTCAGGCGTTGCAGGAGATAGAATGACTGAAAGACAAAGCCGATTTTCTGATTTCGCATGGCAGCCAGTTCATCATCGCTACAATGCAGCACTTCTTTCTTATCCAACCAATATCGCCCCCGTGTCGGTCTATCCAGCAGGCCCATAATACTCATCAGGGTGGACTTACCGCTTCCCGAAGAACCAGTGACTGCCAGCAGATCTCTCTGATGCACATCAAGGTTTATCCCTTTCAGAACAGGCATCATAGTATGGCCGACCTGATAGGATTTATACAGATCACGTATTTTCAGCATAATGTTTCATGGATGAATTCAACCATATCGGGTATCGTAGGGGCACGGCGTGCCGTGCCCCTACATCAGAGGCGGCAGAGGCTCCCGCATGATCTTGTCGCCGACTTCAAGCCCTTCAAGGATCTCCACAGTATTGGCCTGTGTCACCCCGATTTTCACCGGTACTTTTTTCGTTTCGCCGGTATCTTTCATGCGTTTTCTCACCCATGCCTGTTGCTTGTCATCAACAGTGACAAAGGCAAAGGGAATAATGATGGCATCAGGTTTTTCGGAAATAAGCACTTCCATGTCTACCGACATGCCAAGTAGGAGCTGTTCTCTCTGCTCATCCGTGGGCGAGGCAACTGAAATACGGGCGGAAAAAGAAGGGGCTTTCCCGGGTTCCTCTCTATCCGCCTGAAAGGAAATATATTGCACAGTCCCTTGCAGAGTCAGATCATCCTGAAAGGCATCTCCGGTTATAGTGACCTCCTGCCCTAGTTGAAGTTTCAGGATATCGTTTTCATCCACTTGCGCTTGAATATTGAATCCGCTTAAATCGGCAATGGTGAACAGTACCTGATCCTGCTTCACAAAGCTTCCTGGTTGAATCTCAATTGATTCTTCATTCTTACCGCTGACAGGCAATAAAACAACTCCATCCATAGGGCTGACCAGTTGCGCTTTGGCAATGCGATCCTTAATCGCCTTCATCTTGAGCAGAGCATTTTTCTTTTTCAACTCAGCTACATGTATTTTCTCTTCACTACCTTTGTCTAAGGTCAACGCAAGTTCTTGCTGGAGAAAGGCAATTTCACTTTGCTGTTTGTGATACTCCTCTTCCAGTCTTTCTCCTTCTGAGCTTGACACAATGCCTTTTTCTAACAACCGCTGAGTTTTTTTAAGATCTCTTTGGGTTATTTTCAGGCCATACTGTTGTTTCTTTAAATTATGCCGTATCCGTACAACCTCTAAACTCTTTTCCAGTTCTTTTAAAGAGGTCAACTCTTGCTCAGCTTCCAGATACGCAGCCTGCGCTTCCTGATAGTTGGCCTCTTCCTTCTCCGCATCAATACGCAGCAGCACTGTATCTTGTGCAACAAAATCTCCGTATTGAAAATTCTTCTCCAACACCTTACCTTCCAGAGGTGCAACAACATCAATCTGTCCAAGCGGCTCAATCTTCCCTGTCAGAGAAAGGGTGTTTCTCAAGGTCTCCCGTTTAACCGTCAGAACCTCATCTCGGGGGCTATCTCCTTTTTGGGCCTTGTCCAAGCCTCCAGGAAGCAAGGAGGCCAATTCCTCGCGCCAGAAATATCCACCTATCCCGATGCCAAGAATAATCAGCAACAGGAAGAAAAGCCTATAACATCGCTTGCTACGTCTGAGCTGGTTTTGTACGGCAAAATGCTCATCTTCAAGCTGATAATGATTCGCCTGGAGTTGATGATATTTTTCCAGAAGATCGGTTTCCTGTTCAAGAGACTCGTGCGCGTTACTCATGGCAGCTCCACTTTTTCGGCATTTTTAAGATCAATTCCCCAGTGCTCCAGGGTTGTCCCTAAGAACTTATCCAAATCAGTCAAGGCATTAAGGTAGGCAATCTTCTTGCTGTTTTCATCATATTGCGCCGTAATTAAACGGTCCTGATAGGTCATCACCTGAAAGTTACTTGACTGGCCGCTTTTCAATTTTTCCAACTCAATATCAAGTTGTTTTTGGGACAAGGCCCGTGCCTTTTGAGAAAGTTCAACCTGCTTCCACTGCATGCCAATATCCCGATACGTATTCTGTACTGATATTTGCAGGTTCTCCCTTAACTCCTGCAAAGCAATCTTTGCCTTTCGATACGCCACCTTGGTTTGGAGAAGTTCATGTTTTATTGATTCATCACCAAAAGGTATTGTTAATTTCATTGCAACAGAATAGTCTCCTGCCCCGGAACTTTCCTCTTCTAACGAGTCTAGCATGTATCCGCCAGAATCCGTCATATTGTACCGTGTTTCAAGATCCAGTTGCCAAAGCTGATGATTCTTTGCCAACAACATGTTGGTTTCAGCTATCTTTAATGTGTTCAGAGCCTGCTGGTACTCTGGCCGGTTTGTAAAAACAAGTTCTAATAAGGTTGCCAATTTCAGTGTAACAGGCTCTGCCTTGATGGAATCACTTGGTTCTATTAAGGTATGTCGGTCAATATCCAATAACTTGAGCAAATCCAGCTTCTTTGTTTCAACATCGTTCTGACTGGTCATCAAGCGTAATTCCCGGCTTGCCACATTCGCTTCATTTTCAATAAGGTCCACCCTGGCCTTGCGCCCTTCTTTGACCAGCATTTGGTCGCTTTCCAACAGTTCTTGGGATCGCTCAAGAGATGAACGATGAATCTCCAGTCCACGCCGGGCCAGAAGAAGGCTCCGGTAGGCATGAACAACCTGCGTGATCGTGTCCATCAAAGTTGTTTGTAATGTCAGGACATTGTTGTGTTCCTTATATTCCGCAAGAATCTGATCAGCCCTGTTCACCTGTACCCCGCCTCCTTTGAGAAGAGGCTGGGTGAAAGACAAGGCGATATCATTGCCGAAATCATCAAACCATTGATCATCCTGTGATGTATGGACAGGTTGACTCCAGGTCAGGCTGAATGCTCCTCCGGTCGGCACCTTGAGAACGGCTTCGCCACTGATTTCTGTCCGGTGTGCAGATTCCCCGGCCACATCTTCCTGTATAGCTGAAGAAAAAAGATAGGCATCCGGCAAAAATTTATCCTGAGCGATTTTCAGATCAAACCGCTGCACAAGGCGATCAAGATAGGCACTTTCCACGGTACGACTATGCCGTAAAGCCAAGGTCACAGCCTCGGCCAGGGTCATCTTTTGAACGTCCTGCTCGGAGGAGGATGCAGTTAAAGCAGTGGCCTTATTTACGCTGGCCGCAAGCAGGAGAAGTATAAGCATAACAAGCAACAAGGCGTTGCTATACCATTTTTGAAATACGGACTCAAGAATCATATCTATCACTGGGAAGAGAGTATATTTACCAGGTGATTGCTGTTTGACAGAACGGTATAACAAAGGTTATACTTTTATATAGCGACAGTAAAGAAAAAACTACTAAAAAAATAAGATGAAGACAGCTATTTCTATCCCTGACAAGCTCTTTTGTGCTGCGGACCAATATGCAAAACAACATGGTTTTTCCCGGAGCCGCCTTTATGCCAAGGCCCTGGCAACATTTCTTGAGCAACACCCTGCGGATCATATTACTGACCAGTTAAACAAAGTTTATCCTGGTGAATCGTCTCAGTTGGATCAAATTGCTTTTGATATGCAAATAAACACGATTGAAAAAGAAGAATGGTGATCAAACGGGGGCAAATATGGTGGGCAGAGTTGCCCGATCCTGTTGGCTCAGGCCCTGGCTACAGAAGACCGTTGTTGATTGTTCAGTCCAATGAGTTTAATCAAAGCAATATCAACACAGTCATTGCGGTGATTATAACCACGAATACACACTTGGCAGCGGCACCAGGCAATGTTTTGCTTACACGTAAGGAATCAAAACTGAACAAAAAGAGTGTGATTAACGTCTCCCAGCTCATCACCATTGACAAAACGCTGTGTACAGAAAAGGTGCATACGTTGTCAAACAAAATTATGACTGAGGTTGATAACGGAATAAAATTGGTACTGAAGCTGTGAGAAGAGGGGCCAAGAGCCAGTGAGTTACCGCTTGGGTGTTTTTTGGCAGGGACACGGCTCACCGTGCCCCTACGCCTCCCGGTAGAAGGCTACCACCGGGTAGTCTCAATATTCAAATGTCGATCACAGCAATCAATATAATAGCGGGCAACCTGATCCTGCACACACCGGACTATGCATTCATTAAATACCCGCTTCGCCTCTGCAAATTGTCCATCGTGATAGAGCTGGACTCCCTGGACAAAAAAATCTGATGAGGCCAGTTTTGCATCCCGCACCTCTGGTGAATCGGTCTCAAAAACCTCATACACTGCCACGGTCGTGGATTTCCCTTTTGCCTTAAATTGATCAATGTGACGCATGGCAAAATCACCAGGATGTTCCAGGGCGTTATAGGTCTCCTCGCCAATAAGCAGGGATGTCCGGTAAATGTTATTCACCCCTTCAATCCGTGCTGCCACATTCACAGAATCACTGACCACGGTTCCTTCCATCCGCTTGGGGCTGCCTATAGTTCCCAGCATCAAGGTGCCGGTATTCACACCAATATTAATATCAATCGGTTTATACCCAGCCCGTGCCCTGCCCTCGTTATAGGGAACCAGCATATTCAACATGGCTATGGCCGCCCTGACCGCATCATCAGCCTTGCCATCAAATAAGGCCATAACAGCATCGCCGATATACTTATCAATAAAGCCATTATGGTGGGCAATAATCGGCTCCATGACGCTCAGATACGAATTAATAAACCGGAAATTTTCCGTAGGACTCATGCTTTCCGAGAGCCGGGTAAACTCGACAATATCGGAAAAGAGCACGGTCATGGAACGCTCCACATGGTTGCCCAGTTCAATATCAATAATACTGGGTTTTTCCAGATACTCCAGAAAACGGCGGGGCACAAAACGACGATAGGCGGTATTTAATTCTTCAAGGTAGCGGTTATTTTCCTCTTCCCGATATTTTTCCTGCGTAATATCAAGAACAGCTATGATATAATTGGTCACCTTGGCCTGCGTATTTTTCACACTACTGATATTCAGCCAGCTCACGTACTCAGCACCGCTCTTCGTGGTATCCCGATACTCTCCCCGCCAGGTTTCATGCTCATCCAGACTGATATTGACCTGTTGAACGAAATCCTGATCCTCAAACCAAGGGAGCTGCTTACCAACAACCTCCTCAGTCCGGTAGCCTGTAATCCGGGTGAAAGCAGGATTGACCCGCAACACACGAAAATCAGCGTCCGTGATAACAGTGCCTTCAACACTGCCGGCAAAAACCTTCTCAGCAAGTCGCAGCTCCTGCCGGACTTCCTCCAATTCTTTCTGAAGACCAAGGTTTTCGCGTTCAGGGCAATGCACCTGCCTGCAACAGGTGTCGCGTTTATGGATAAGTTTTTTCTTTTTGATATCAGACAAAATCAACTTCTCCGTCCCAGGGAAACGGGCTGCTCACGGTAACTTCCCGTGTATTTTCTTAACGGCATGCTCAATACAACCGCTGAAAAGTCATTCTAACATATCATTTTATTACTTTTCCAGCTCGAAAAGATTGAGAAGTATGTTGAACTGATGACGTAAAAGCAAGAAATATACCGTTATACAAAACATTTTCTTCGTTTCTTCTGTTAGCTATCTCTGTTTGAAGCAGCTCAATTATAGATCTCCAGCTTCTAAAAATGCTTTCATCCAGAAAGATGTCGTGGTAATCTCACGGTACACAGCAAATTTATATAAACTGCGTGTACCTGCCTCATTCTCGAACACATGAAGAGTAACCACACTATGAACGCTCAAAAGCTCATTCAGGATTTCGGTTATGCCGACTCCAACGCCTTTTTACACGGCGCAGATTTGGACAAGGCTGTCGAACATGCGCATATTTTTAGAAAGGCTCAGGGATCGTGCGGGCTGCAAGGTGTTTATACACTCAAAAATAACAACCAGAATAACATTCCGTTGGTCTACGTTTGTGAAGTCACTGATGACAAAGAAGCGGACATTATTCATCGCCGAGTCTGGAATCAGGATATAGTACCGTTTCTTTTACTGGTTTCCCAAAACCATGTACGTCTTTATTCTGGATTTGAATATACAGAAAACAAAGAAGACAGGGCACTGCATATTGTTTCAACGATCAATCAGGCTCTGGCGGAACTGGATGCTTTCAAAGCGGAATCCATTGATAACGGCAGGGTATGGAAAAGTCAATGGGGGCAGCAAGTCAGACCGGAAAACCGAGTTGACTGGAAACTCCTGGCAGAGCTGAAAGCGTTGGGAAAGTGGCTGATCAACAATGGATTGGACCACCATACAGCCAATGCCTTAGTCGGTAAATATGTCTATTTGCGTTATTTAAAAGACCGTAATATCTTATCGTCACGCAGACTGGCTGAATGGGAAATACCGGAACATACAATCTTCGGCAGAGATGCGAACTTAGACGGGTTTATACGTGTCAATGAACAGCTCAGGCAATGGTTGAACGGAGATATATTCAGTATTGTCTCGTTTGATAATATTACCGATACGCACATCAACAAAGTTGCCAGCGTGTTCTATGGTGATGCAGTCTCCGGGCAAATGACCTTGTTTGCTGCCTATGATTTCTCCTATATCCCTTTAGAAACACTATCTGTTGTTTACGAGCAATTTCTCCATGCGGAAAATCGTGCCAGCGAAAAAGGTGCCTATTACACCCCTGTGCATCTGGTCAATTTTATTCTTAACGAAGTGGAAAGCCGCCAACCGTTAGGGGATACAACCAAGGTCTTGGACCCTGCTTGCGGTTCCGGTGCTTTTTTGGTGCAGGCATATCGCCGTATAATTGAGCAGGAGTTGGGCAAGCGCGGTTCATTGCGCCCGGTTGAGTTGCGCGACCTGCTGACCAAACGTATTTACGGGGTGGATCTGGATGAGGATGCCTGTCAGGTTGCCGGATTGAGCCTGTCCATGACCCTGCTTGATTATATTGACCCACCTGATTTATGGGGACGTTACAAAGGATTCAAGCTGCCAGAACTGCAAGGCCGGAACATTATTCAGGGGGATTTTTTCAGCCCGGATATTCTGTCCCGGCATAAATTTGACTGGATTGTCAGCAATCCGCCTTGGATGCAGACAAAGCAACCGGCTGCATTGGACTGGATGAAGAAAAATAAAAAAAGTTATCCGACAGGCCGCAATCAGATTGCTGAAGCCTTTGCCTGGAAGGTCTTAGAGCATGCCCAGGAAAACGGTGCAATAGGTATGTTGATGCCGGCCATGAGCCTGTTCAAATCCACATCAATAGCGTTTCGGCAAGAATTTTTCCAGCAAACCAATACATGGGCTATGGTTAATTTTGCTAACCTAGCATCCGTACTCTTTGCCGGACGTGCCGGAGCACCCGCTGCTGCGTTTTTTTATGCACCAGCAGGGGAGGAAGAGGCAGATGATACGATTACCGTATTTTCTCCTTTTCGTATCACCCAGCCGACCACTCGCAGCAAACGAAATACTGAGACGTGGAGTGTCACAGTCAACAGTACGGAGTTGCGTCAAGTTCGCAAGTCAGAAGCCGCAGAAGGCCAGGCTGTTACTTGGAAACTGGCTTTATGGGGATCACACCGAGATGCACGTTTGCTGGAAAGCATCGTTGCACGTTTTCCCAGCTTGGAAAAGTTGAAGGACGTGCATTGCCTATCAATACACCAAGGACTTGAAACCCGTCATGAAACGGACAATTATATAGTTCCAGCACCTGAACTAAAAGGTCAAAATAGGCTGTTGATGAACAAGTTACCCAAGGAAACTCGCCTGTATGCTTTTCCTCCATCGGCCTTGGAAACTATTTCTGCGCAAAATTCATATACACGTAAAGGACGAGATAAATTGCCGCTGAAAGTCTCGCGTCCTCCGCATATTATTATTAATCAAGCACGTTGGTTTGCTGTGTACAGTGATGACTTTATCGCTATCCCTCCGAAGCAGATAGGCATTTCAGGAGCAGCGGGCAAAGAAAGCTTCCTTAAAGCATTATCACTTTATTTAATGTCTGATTTTGTACGCTATTACGAGTTGTTTTTTTCTCCTGAGATGGGCATACAAGAGTCCATCAGTTCTTTACGCACTCTCAAATCATTACCAGTTCCTTTGCACAACGAAGTTAATATAAATATTTGGGCACAACTCTACGATGAGCTGGTCACTACAGAATATTTTTCAACGCAACAAATGAATATTTTTCAACGTGAAGCAGAAGACACTATGCAGGTCAGACGCGATGCTCTGGAAAAAAAGGCCAATGCTTTAGTTAGCCAAGCTTTAGGGCTATCAAAGGAAGATCGACTATTGATACATGACTTACTTTATGAACGACGCAAACTCATCCGAGGAAAAATATCTCCTGATCTTATGCAGCCTCCTTCTGAAAAGGAAATGCATGCTTATATTGAAGTACTGCGAGACCAGTTGAACAGTTTTCTTGACGACGAGGACAACGAACAGCATGTCATCAATGTCCTGTATCATGACACAGCAGGCCTGCTGAAAATCACCATTGATGAAGCGGATACTGCTGACTCCCTGCAAATCCACCGAGCGGATAAACCCCTGGCCCAGGAATTCACCACATTGCGGTCCCGTCTCCTGAAGCAACACAGCCAATGGCTCTATTTCGAGCGAAATCTGACAGTCTTTGACAATGAGCGAACCTATCTGTTCAAACCGATGGAACGGCTGCATTGGCTGCCAAGTCAGGCTTTGACAGATGCCTCTGATCTGATAGCGAAAACAATGTGCGCGGAGATCCATTGATGGGACTGGGCCAAAATATTTCCGGGAACGGCAACGGTTATTCCGCATACGCGAAGAAATATCAGCGCAGTTTCAGGAAGCATGTATTCACACTGCTCAAACTCGGCTATGATCTCCTCAATACATCGCAACTCGTCCACGAAGAAGAACCGGCCATTACCGGAGACTTGGCTCAAGCCATGAATACAATCATGCGTCAACCGGCTCATCCGCAATGGATGTATAATCTGGCCGTGCATGATGACCCGCCGCTCAACACCACTCCAAGACGGGGTAAAGCAAGACCTCGTGCCGATCTCACCATTGAACAGACAGGTGATCCTGTGCGTTGGGAATTCACCTTTGAAGCCAAGCGGTTCTACAAGCACAGCGGGATCAAGAAATATCTCGGCCAGGATGGTTTAGGAATGTTCCTGAGCGGCATTTATGCTCCAGAAAGCCAAGAAGTCGGTATGCTGGGATATGTGCAGGAGAAAGATACACCCCATTGGCAAAGCGAACTTTTTCAAAAAATGAAAGAAAGCAATCCTCAGATTGAAGCTCTTGCTGATGAGTTGTCAGGCTTCAGCACCCGGCATCAACGAAGCAACGGAAGTGCATTTATTGCATATCATGCCCTGCTCCTCTTTCACTAATCATATTATCCGCAACAGCTCCTGCAAATGGCGTTTCCTGATCGAGCATAAACCGGCAGACTCCAAACTGCTCACGGCCCTGCTCAACAAACTGGAGCAGATGTTCGGAGCGGGGGAAGGATGAGCCGGAAATACATTATACCAACACAACAGGGATTCCCCCTGTTCACGCAACCCAAAACCTCAAACCAAGGAGAGCACCATGACTGAAGCAGAAAAACGTGATTTTATCGCGCAGATGATCTCGCTTGTCCAGGAAGAGCAGGACACCCTGAAAGACAAGGGCTTCAACCCCGCTGATCGGCTGGACAGCCTCAAGGTGAAAAAGCAGGCTGCGGACAGCGCGGAAATCGCCCAGCAGGCAGCGGCTGCCGAGGCGCAGGAGGCCACGGCCCAGGCCAATCAGGCCCTGGCGGATTCCTATAAGGATGCCTCCGACGTTGCCGACCTGATTTCCGGACTGCTGGGCAAGGACAACGAGCTGGTGAAGAAGATGCGCAAGTTCCGCAGCTAGCTTGCCCGCCTCCGCCCCTTCCTCCCCTGCATCCGAGGCATTCTCCCCAAGGGGATTATCCTGCGTCACAGGGGGCGAAGGGTTATCCCCTTGGGGATTGTCTCCCGTCACAAGGGGATAATCATCATCCCCCTGTGCTGAACGGCTCTGCACTATCGAAGAATGACCGTCCCCTTGTGAATAATGATCAATTTATGTCGAATCATGACAAAACACTACCGAATGATGACAAAATTATAATACACCGTCATGATTTCCTTCCTCTGAACGATTCAGATGAGGTGCAGGACGCCGCAAAACAGGTTCAGCATCGTCCTGCACCAGAAAAGAATCATGCTGACCTATCGCAGGATGGCAAAGATCTTATGTTCTGTCATGATTGACAAGGTAAGAACGGTTCTGCACCGCCAAAGGATGATGTCTGGGCAGGGGCGACCGGCGGTCGCCCTGTTGTAGAGAGCGTATTGTTAAATATCAAGAAAGCGGCTGGCCGGGACATTGAAGATGGCGGCAAGTTTTTTCGCCGTGGCCAGACTGATCGCCCGTTTTCCTCGTTCCATATTGGAAACAAGCTGACGAGGTACATTCCCCAACCTTTTACCGAGTTCCGCCTGGGTCATCTGCTGATTTTTTCGGTAAATACGCATTGCATCACCGGGAGCAGTCTTGGCCTTGGTTTGTCTGTACCAATCGGTTTCCGTCAGCTCGACATATTCCTCGTCCCCGTCATAAATTTTCAGACTGCCGCCGTATTCACTCTGCAATATATCAAGGAGACGTGGCGAAATTTCCCCCTGAATGCGGATGTCAGTACGGGGCGTTTTCACGAGAGCCTGCATAATACACCTCTATTTCAATGGTTTCCTGTTCCATTCTCCAGCATGCCACCCATTTTCTGTTCAAATGACAATGGTATTCGTCAGCCGAAAGCTTGCTTTACCTGGCACAGCTTACACGTAGTGATCAAGCAGAAACCGGCAAACTCCAAACTGCTCACGGCCCTGCTCAACAACCAGGAGCAATTCTTCGGCAATGGAGGTGCCTTCCAAAATTCTCCTTGCTGAAAAGCATACCCCGTTCTATACTTACATGGAAATGTATACGTAAGCAAAAACAACGGAGGAACAGATGGACAAAGTTTTTTCCGCACGGGTTGACGAAGCAGTCATCCGACAAATCGACCTGTTAACACGGGAACTCAAGACCTCGAAAAAGGCGATCATTGAAAGCGCGATCAGACTCTACTCGGAACAAAGCGGCCTGAGGAAAAAGGTCGATGTATTTGAACAGACCTGCGGCAGCTGGAATCGTTCCGAATCACCGGAGGAAACAGTGAATCAGGCCCGATCCGCCTTCAGAAAATCAATGGAGCGACATCAGTTATGAGGGCCTATATTGATGCGGACGTGTTGATCTGGCATCTCCGTGGAGAAAAAAAGGCACGGGACTTTCTCATCAGCCTTCGCAACCAGGATGCCTATGAACTCTACACCGGAGCCCTGCAACGTGCTGAAGTTGTTTTCTTCATGCGCCCTGATGAGGAGGAAGCGACAGGGGTGTTCTTGTCTCAGTTCAAAACCGAGCCTGTTGATCAGAAAATTATTGATGCAGCAGGTGTACTCTATCGTAAATGGCAACCAAGTCACGGCATTGATGTGCATGACGCGATTCTTGCTGCTACAGCTATACGAACCGGCGGCAGAATCTTTACCCTCAACATCAAACATTACCCCATGCCGGAGGTGAATGTTCACAGGGCGTGGGAGTAGTGTTGCCGGAAAAGGGTACTTCTTATCAAGATAAACTGGCGGACTCCAAACTGTGCTGCCCTTCCAACCACTGCTAATGCTAATCAAACATATCTGCGCTGGTATGCACCTTGAGCGGGACATCCAGCTCCATGCCGGTCTGCCCCGGTCTTTATTGATCGCTCACAGCAAGTTGAGAGGAGTATCACTTCTTCATGACGCTTCTCTCCAACATTTACTCTGTAGTAATACACTCTGCAGGACATGAAGCAATCGCCTCTTCAACGCAGTCCTCTCCTGCATCTACACCTTCATTAACATATGCCTTCCCTTCAGCATTATCAAATGAAAAAACTGAGGGGCACACTTCAACACAGCTTTCACAACCAATGCATTCATCCTGATCAAGAACTACTTTTTCTGACATAATAATCACCTCGTTTTCTTGTTTCCTTCAAATATATCATGACATTGTGTATCACTGCTCATACATTTCAACAGTCACACGCTAACTGGCTCCCTCCTGGCAAACAATCACCTCTCCAGCAGCAATCCACCTGCTCACAGGCAATATTGTCTGATTGAAAACATGGGAAATTACCCTCTTCAATCTGGATAGTGTGGATCAAGTCAATTTTATTCATTTTTCCAGCATCAATATCCATTTCTGAAGCTTTCTTCTTAACGTCCTCAATGTTCATAATTTACACTCCTTTGTTTTTGGATTTGTACTATTTTCCTCTTACGGGCCACAGGTAAAATTCTGACAGTGGTTTATAGCCAACACCAACTGCACCATCTACCATATAGAGTACCCACGCATAACTCTTATCATACATACTTGTACTTGAAGACCAATAAAACTCCTGAACATCCTTGAATACATGATCATCAGGCAAGGCGGGTGAATATTGGCTTAAGTCTGTCAGGTTCTCCAGTTCAAGAATATTCGGGACTCGCCAATCATTATAGCCATATGCTGTTTCACTGTTCATCCTTGAAATGAAATGAAAAGCAGAATTCCAATCCATTGTGTTTTTGGGGACATTTGCATTTCGCAACCATCTCAAACCCGTATCGTTGTCACAGATAGTAAATTTATCTTCAGTAAAACGATCCGTTGAGAACTGTACACCCGCCTGTATTTCACCATCTTGGCCGGTATTATGACAATCAATAACGCTCCCGTTTTCATCAAAACAGTTCTTTTGTCCTGTACAAAATAATCTGCTTTTATTATCACCTTCTCCTGTGCGAACGGGCCAAACCATATACGAATCGTATTTCATCCCTTTAAAGACTCTGGCTCCACCCAAATGAATGTACCATGCTTGATCAGGCAATCTTACACAGGTTGAAGAAGTCCAGTAGTAGCTCTTGAATACATTCACAAAAGGGTTTCCCGGAGCCAGGCTTGGATTAACCGTATGATGAGATATCAAGCTGAACAGCTCGTTACGATTCGGGAGCTTCCAGTTGCGATAACCATAGAGTGCTGCTCTGTTGATTTCTTGTATGCGAGCCAATGCTTCGTTCCAGGTTGCTGAGAAATCAAACAAAGAGGCGTCTTTTGTCCACATCAGGCCTGTCTGTCGATCAAGAACAGTTTCATTTACCGGTGCAAAGCGATGCATATTCTGTAGTCAAACCGAATTCTTGTTGTCATAGAAATCCACCCCCGTGGGGGGTGAATTACTTTATTCTTTAGATTCATTGGATCTGAATTCTTTTTCGCTCTTTTCCCAGGCATTCTCAAGGGCCTTATAAGCATCGGAGAAGCCTTCTTTCATATGATCCCACGCATCGGCTGAACTGGCTTTCATGCTGCCGTACCATTGGGCAACCTGATTTCGTTGCTTGCGAAGCTCTCTGAGATTTTCACGAGATTTCTTGCGTGCGGCTTTACTCATGGTATCCCAGTTTTTATCAACACTTTTCTCCAGCGCATTGATGCGTTTATCAAGCTTCGTCAGGCCCTCTTTTGTTTTTTCAAGTGCCTCCTCTTTTTTATCGGCAGTATATGAACCGATAGTTTTGAGCAAATCCTGACTTTCCTTCTTCACCTCTTCCATTGAAGTATTGCTGTTTTCTGTTTGTGCATAGCAAACTGGAACAATACCGAGTATGCCGATCAATATTAATGCACAGATTTTTGATTGCATTTGTAGTCTCCTTTGTTGATTGTGGGTTGTGATATGGTATTTACTTTATTTTCGAAGCAGCTGACTTCACTGCATCAGCAAGAGAGTTCCACGCATCATCAATACCTGCTTTAAGCTCCTCCCAAGTATCGCTACTTGCGTTCTTAAGTTCGGTAAGTTTATGAGCGGCAGTCTCCTTCTTCGACTGGAGTTCCTTAATTTGTTTTTGATAGTCAAGTTGTGCATCGGCTTCTGCGCTCTTGGCTTTTGCTTTGAGTTTATCGATCTCCGCACTCCACTCGTCTAATTGTGCCTGCAATTTTTGTTCATATGCTTCTTTCATACTCATAATGGTTTCTCCTACTGTACCAAGTTGATAATTTTGCACCTGACAAACTTCATTTTTTATAAAAAATTACACCTTGCACCTCCTTCCTCATTGTATATAAAAATACCCTACCCATTATTTCGCTTGCCCTAGGGGCGAACCTATATGTTCGGCCTTTTATACCGGGCAGACACGCAGATCTGCCCCTACAATTCTGCGCCTGAAAACGGGTATTTTATTTTTTGTCGATTTCCTAAAATAAAAGCTGCACGTTGCAATCAGAACAAGGACACGATTAACCCACCAAACAGCCAAACCACTGCAATAACAACCAATACATATAGAATTTTATCGACAAGCGACATTGTGTGCTGGCTGTGGTCATGGTGGTGGTGCTCATGCCCACTATGATGATCATGGGCATCATGCGCATGCTGGGCTTTGTACCATAACCAAACTAAAACGATGTTGCCCAAAAGAGAAATAACATTGAGGACCAACTGATAATTCAGCTTAAAGTATGCACGATTGCCAGGAGCTGTCATCGCTGTGAAGTCAGGTAGCAATCCCAAAAATGCAAGCGTGTAATGCATTGCCAAAGCTGCAAACACGATAGCCACCAGCATCAAGGCAAGCAGGTACAGAGCCATTTTCCAGCCATAATAGTTTGCATTAATCCGCAGTACTGGCAGCACAACAAGATCAGAAAAAATAAATGCCATCACACCTGCAAAGGTTACACCTTGACCGAACAGAACCGCTGCAAGTGGAATATTTCCCATTGAACCGATAAAGGTGAAAAATGCGGCTATCGGACCAACCAGCGTCTGGGCGAGAACTGCAAGAAAACCAGGATTGGCAGCATGTTCACCACCAGAACCAATAAACAGGGTCTGAAAAAAGCTGTCAGGTACCATCGCTGAAATCATACCCGCTACTGTGAAACCAATCAGCACGTCACGCCAAACCATTTGCCATTCCATGACATAGGTTTGCCCGATTTTTTGCCAACTCTGCATGCTGACGAGTTTTTCCTTCCAGTCAATTTCCGCACCATGATGGTCTTCGTCTTGATCACTCTGACTGCGGGCCTGAGCCTCCAGGCGTCGTGAGCGAGTTATTCGAATAAGAAGCCAGGTAATCAAAATCAACAGGATGCCACCGACATACTCGCCAACCACAAATTGCCAGCCAAGAAAAATGGCAATAACCATCCCGAGTTCAATAACGAGATTAGTGGATGCCAACAGAAAGGCCAGAGAAGGTGCAAGACCAGCTCCTTTGTTGAAAATAGCGCGAGTGGCAGACAGGGCAGAAAAACTACAGGAACTTGATATAAAACCAAAAAAAGTTCCAAGCAGCATACTGCGCAGCCCGTCCTTTCCCATAGCCTTTTGCATGCGGGCACGGGTTACAAGAACCTGTATCAAGCTACTGATAAAGTAGCCAAGAATAAAGGCCCACAACGCCATCCAGAAAAACCCCAGACTCGTTCTTGCCGCTTCACTCCAGAGTTGTAGAAAATTTTGCAAAATCAATCTCCTTCGTCATATTTTTCAATAAGAAAAAAGACCATACAGTCCGCTGCACCCGATCGAAAACTGCTCTGCATTACTCTGTTTTTTCCGCAGCTATTTTTTCTAACGCCTCCTTGTTCAATATGCGTTGAAACAGGGGGGATTTATCTTTCTGGTAAAGAGGGAAACTTTCCTCAAAAACAGGTTTGTCCTTTTGTTCGTAAAAAATACCGAGCGGAAGTTTCTCATCCTCTATAGCCCGGGAAAATGCAGCGGATCGATCAGAGGTGTCATGCTGCTCATCAAGATAATACGAATGTTCCTTAAACCATTTCGCTGTATTCACTTTGTTAAAGGAGACACAGATCTGAAAAACATCCACAAGAGCAAACCCTTTATGCTGTACAGCCTTTTTAATGATTTCCTTTGTGTTATCCTGATCTAATGCATTTACCCTTGCCACAAAAGAGGCATCCAGCGCAATTGCCGCAGCTAATGGATTAAAAGGTTCAAGAAAAACACCGTTTATCTGAACCGGGGTTTTCATCCCTTTTGACGTCGTCGGGGAAGCCTGACCTTTTGTCAGTCCATAAATCATATTATTGTGGACAACAGCCGTGATATCAGGATTCCGGCGTATTGCATGGAGAAAATGATTCCCTCCCTCTCCGTACATGTCACCGTCTCCGCTTTCAACAATGACTGTGAGTTCCGGGTTAGCAGTCTTGATGGCTGTTGCAGGCGGTAATGCTCGGCCATGAAGTCCGTTAAAATAATTTGCCTGAATATATTGGGGTGATTTGGCTGCCTGACCGATTCCGGAAACCATAACCGTGTTGACCGGATCAAGCTCCAGTTCCTGAAGCATCTCAAGCATAATTTTACGGATGGGGAAATTCCCGCACCCTGGGCACCAGGCAATATCCTTCACATGGGGATCAAATATATTCTCGCTCATAACTCTCTCCTATTGTATGGATTGAATCTCGCGTGCTATTTCTTCCTGCGAAAAAGGCAGCCCGGTAAACTTTACTATATTATGCGTAACAGGGACTCCGGCGTACCCCTTGAGCAGGGTTGCAAACTGCGCTGAGGCATTATTCTCTACAACTGCAATTCGCTTATACCGGCTCAAAATATCTTCTATGTTTTCCGGAAGCGGCCAAACCTGGGAAAAATGCATACCAGCCGGTGGCGATTCAAGGAGTTGAAACGCATGTTTTACTGCATTTCCTGTTGACCCCCAACTGAGCACGAGCAGCTCATTATCTTTATTACCGAAACAGTCAGGCTCTATGACTTCTTTACGCACCGAATTGAATTTGCGGAAAAATCGTTTTTCCACCATAGCCTTCCTGGTCTCGTTCAGATTTTCTGTTATCAGACCTTCTTCATCGTGTTCATCGCTGTCCACCTTGACAACCCCTTTACCGAATCCCGGTATTCCCCGTGGTGAGACACCGCTTTCCGTAATGGCATAGCGTTTATAATCCTGGGCGGTTTCAGTAAAATGGTGCTTGGCAACTGTCTTATCCAAGTCCCAAACAGGTGTATTGCATAAGGAATCAACAAAATACTGGTCCGTCAGGATAAAAACCGGAACCTGAAATTTATCAGCCAGATCAAAAGCTTGGTTGGTCAGATAAAAGGCCTCTTCAACGGTTCCGGGAGCATAAATAATTCGGGGAAAATCACCATGCCCGCTGTAGAGAACAAGATGAAGATCACCCTGTTCGGTACGGGTAGGCAGCCCTGTGCCGGGACCGGGCCGCTGCGCTACATGGACGACAAAAGGGATTTCTGTGATACCGCTTAAACTGATTCCTTCCGACATAAGAGCCAACCCGCCGCCCGAGGTTGTGACAAAAGCTCGGGCACCGGCATACCAGGCACCAAGTGCCATATTCACGGCTGTAATTTCATCTTCTACCTGCTCAATAATACAGTCTGTCTGCTCAGACCAGCCAGCCAGCTTGACCAACACCCCGGTTGCGGGCGACATCGGGTATGATGCAACATAACGCACGTTTGCCGCAACCGCTCCCATGGCCACAGCTTCTGTTCCGCTGATCAGCATCTCATCCTGAACAGATGCATCTTTTTCTATAACGACCTCCAGGTATTCCTGTATTTTGGCCGATTCCTTAATCCCCTCTTTTGCGGCCTGGATGTTTTCCTGGATAATCTTGTCATCCTTCCCCTTAAAATGCGTTGTAAAAGTCTTTTCAATGGTACTGTCGCTGACGTCTAAAATTCCGGCAATAACCCCGACGGCAACAGAACTTGAATAGATCTTGTTGCCACAACGCTTCGCGATCTCAGAAAACGGAATATCCACCATGTCATCAAACTGAACAACTTCCTGTTCTCCTATTATTACAGTGTGCTCAGTTATCTTGTCCTGGAGATGAAGGGTTGTATCCTGTATAAGCGGAAGGAAAAGATCAGCTTTTTCCATCGGGGCATTCACTCTCCCGGATGAAACCCGGAGAGAGGTAGAGTTAATACCTCCCCGGATCCGTGACATAAATTCCTTTGTTGAAAAGACGTGATACCCTTCTCTTTTCAAGAGCTTTGTCAGGATCATTTCTATTGATTGTATCCCCTGACCAGCTGCACCGGAGAAAACAATTGATATTTCTTCTGCGATTTTTTTCCTGCTCATTTTTTCTCCTTTTTCTCCTTATATCGGTTAAATGGGAGAAGATAATGAAAACTCTTCCTGTATTGTCCGCAATCAGTTCTCCTGATGCATCACCTCCTGTTATGGATATTTTTATTTGTTCTTTTTATGAGTTCTAGCTTTTGTCCATCGAAATCAGGTGAAATTAAAAAGACACGCTGTCAGCGTGAAGATGGTAAGTACTGTAAGTACTTACAGGTAATCACCTGCCGCTTACATCGGTAGTGATTATGGGATCCAGTTCCATCAAAGCAAAAGGTCAGGACGCCAATGCCTGCCTGGCTTTTTGAGAATTCTGCTCAAAGTGAAATTATTTTTTGATTATCAAACGCTACAAATCAATTGTCTTTTTGTCAAGGGAAAATATTTATCCGAACCGGGAAGTCTATTTTTTCTCTTGCAGATACTGACCTGTCCTATAAGATTCCTGTTATAATATCAGAGGGAAAAATTTACTTTTAACAACCAGGAGCCACCGGGATGCACCCTTTATCAGCGGAATTGCCGTCAGCGGGAGAAAACAGGAACATCTGCAAAACCAATAATATTCTTATTCCAGAAACAAATTGCTGGCAGCTGGATCGGGCGGAAAAATTAGCCTTTCTTATAGACGCAGAGGCATATTTTCAAGCATTTCGCGAAGCAGCCGAACAGGCCCAAGAACATATCTATATCTGCGGCTGGGATATTGACTCCAGGATGCAGCTGGCTCGGAATAAGCAAGCTGATTGCGGCTCGCTTCAATTGGGCATTTTTCTGAGCACCCTTGCTGAAGAAAAAAAAGATTTACAGATTTATATACTTATATGGGATTTTGTTCGGTTTATGGGTATAGACCGGGAATGGTTTTCCCAGTTCAAAATCAGTTGGAATAATCATAGAAATATACATTTTCATATGGATCGGCTTCATCCCGTGGGCGCGTCTGTCCATCACAAGCTCGTTGTGGTGGATGATACAGTGGCCTGTTGCGGCGGGCTTGACCTGACAAAGGCACGCTGGGATACACCTGCCCATGCACCGGATGACCAACGCCGCAGAACGCCGGATGGCCATTGGTACCGCCCTCATCACGATGCTCAGATGCTGGTTGAAGGTCTCCCTGCCCGGCGGCTCGGCAGCTATTTCCGGGACCGCTGGCAGCAGGTGACAGGAGAGCAGCTTTCTTCACCAACCTCACAGAAAGACAACGGAAAAAACTCTCCGTGGCCTGCATCGGTCCGGCCTGACATACGTTGCTGCCGTACAGCTATTGCCCGCACCCAGCCTCAACATGAAAAATTGCCGGGCGTGTACGAGGCAGAGCAGCTCTACCTTGACAGTATCAGGAGTGCGAACAGATCAATATACATAGAAAACCAGTACCTGACAGCGTCAAAGGTGATTGAGGCCCTGGCCCGGAGACTGGGAGAGCCGAAAGGCCCAGAAATTATCCTTGTCCTGCCCTATACCACGGACGGCTGGCTTTCCCAAACGACTATGGATACTCTCCGTGACAAGGCGGTCATCTCCCTTCAGGAGGCGGATATTCATAACCGTCTGGGTATATTTTATGCATACCAGGAAGGATTGGAAGGGGATGATACGATCAAAATCCACTCCAAGCTGATGATCGTGGACAATCGTTTTATCCGGGTCGGTTCGTCCAATCTCAACAACCGCTCTATGGGATTTGATACGGAGTGTGACCTGGCTGTTGAGCTTGATGGCGAAACCGCAGATGGAGAAGATACTGCGGACCCGGCGGAACAGCTCCGTACCACCCTGCTTGCGGAACATCTGGGCACAACGCCTGCTGCTGTCCGGCAGGCTGTGCAGCGGACCGATTCCATTCTCCGGGCAATAACTGAACTTCAGGGCGGCTCCAGGACATTGAAAAAATTCAATCCCGGAGTCACACCTTCTGTTGACTTTATTGCTGAGGAACAGCAGCTTTTTGACCCGGAACGACCTGTTGAACCTAAACGGTTTCTCAGCCCGTGGATACCCAGAGGACGGCTGACCAGTGCGCAGCTTCGTCTGTTGCAGGCCGTTGGTGTCCTGCTGCTGCTCGGCGGGCTGGCAGCTGTATGGTACCAAAGCCCGACCGGAAGACTGTTCACCCCGAACCGATTACAGGATCTTGCTGACCTGCTGGTCAAGAGTGATTACGGCTGGCTCTATGTAGCGGCTGCATATCTGTTCGGCAGTCTTGTCATGGTTCCCATCACCCTGCTGATAAGCCTGACCATCCTCGTGTTTGGAACCTATAAAGGTTTTGCCTTTGCTCTGTTCGGCTCAGTGCTCAGTGGTGCAACTACCTATGGTCTCGGTCGGGTGCTCGGCAGGCAGACAGTCAGGGCCCTTGCAGGAGACACCATCAATAACCTGAGCCGGAAACTCGGGCGCCGCGGTGTTCTTTCCACCTTTCTTGTCCGCCTGGTGCCGGTTGCTCCATATACAGTCGTGAATATCGTTGCCGGTGCATCCCATATCCGTTTTACGGATTTCCTGCTCGGAACGCTCCTCGGGATGCTGCCCGGTATCCTGGCTATTGCCGGTATTGTTGACAGGGGCTATGCCTTATTCCGCGAACCCAATCTGTTCAGCATCGCAACAAGCCTTGCCGTGCTTGCCCTGATCCTGGGTAGCTGGTTTCTGATCCAAAAAAAACTGCGCAGTGACTGAGCAGACAGCTGGCAACGCAATACGGGAAGAAAAAAAAATGTCTCTCAAACTGGCAACATATAATATACATCGCTGCATTGGCACGGACGGCATCAGAGACCCGCAACGAATCCATAGTGTTTTGCAGGAGATACAGGCGGATATTATTGCTCTACAGGAAGTGGAATATGCAAAAACCGTGGATGAACTCGGGTTTACCGGAGGCGGACAATCTCTGCATGCCGTTGTCGGCCCGACCGTTATCTCGGAAGCGTCCAAGTACGGCAATGTTCTGTTGAGCCGCTACCCGGTCCTGCGCACCCGAAGCATCAATATCAGTTACCCTGGAAGAGAGAAACGCGGTGCGCTGGATGTGGATATCTGTTGTCAGGACAGGACAGTCCGCATCATAGCAACGCACCTCGGACTGATTCCAGGCGAACGGCACAGCCAGACCAAACAGCTACTTCAACTCCTGCACAACCGGCCTGAACCGATCCCTACAGTACTGATGGGAGATATTAATGAATGGTTTGTCTGGTGCAGACCACTGCGCCAAATGCATAAATATTTCGGTCGCAACCCTTCGCCTGCAACCTATCCGGGCAGATTTCCTCTGCTGGCCCTGGATCGAATATGGTGTCATCCTTCTGCCCTGATCAGCAAAAGAGTGCGGCACAGCACGCCACTCTCACGGATCGCCTCTGACCACCTGCCGTTGACAGCGATTATGCTGTGAGATACAAACAAAGAAACTTCATTTGCCTTGAGAATCAGACGAAGTTGTTTGTTTAGCTCTCCAACGTCTTCCGGGAATAAACCAGCCCACCAGGAGTGTCTCTGCAACCACTCTGATTTTATCCAGGATTGTTGTTTGTACATGGGGCGTATTGCTGTCGTAGGTGTTCTTCAGGTATTCTTTAAGCAATTCTTTCGCTTCTTTCTCGTCTTCATCTTCAACAAGGATTGTCTTCTGGTTGAATAATTCGATGCTTGGTCCCATATGCAGTGACCCAAATGAATCGTTATCAATGAAGAATGTAATATCTGCTGATGCAAGAATGCTTTGGAGCATTGCCAGGTCAATCTCGCTTTGTGGTGCATAGAGTTTCTTCATGGCTCCTCCTTGTTCCTGTTATTACATTTTTCTATCGTTCTCCTTTCTATTTTAGCTGAATTTTCTCAAATGAGTTAAGAATAATTTTTATCTGATAAGAATTTTCCTGATATTTCTTGTCCGATTGATGATGTTGATTGGGGTTAAGAAGGGATGAGATAAGATGAGATGAGAGGATTATCTTTGTAGTTGCATGTCTTTACATTTTCAAAAGTGCTTCCAGTTCTTCTTTGATATGAACCAAAGTATAGAGATCTGGGTTTACGGTTTCGATAACATCAATATCGCTTTTGTCAGTTGCCTGCCCGGTGAAGTATGAACCGAATATACCTATGTTATTTATACCGTATTTCCACAAATTCTCTTATTTATAGCAAGCTAATATTTTTAAAATCTCCGATTGGGTCATATTTGATTTCTCCAGAAAAGATTTGCTGGATGAATCCTGCGTTACCTGACGTGCATCCAGCAGGTTCTGGATATTTTTTTTGCACATCCGAGAAAGGAAAAAAAACTATGTGTGTTTTTTGGAGGACTTCCAAAATTTATGGTTGGGGTCTAGAAAAACCACGTAAAACGTATTGGAACTATATAGTTTTTTGGTTTTACCATGCCGCTGTTCATGCAACTTCATTGGAACGTAACCGTTCAGACCCCTCTCATTTTTTTTACGCAGCAAGAGGCAGAGGAGGCACATCCAGCCCCTGGCGCCGAGCCGTGATAACCTCAGCGAGATATTTCCACGGACAGGCGTTGCGCTTCCTACA